>NZ_AFUJ01000015.1:0-22858 GCF_000221605.1 Veillonella sp. oral taxon 780 str. F0422
CTACTTTACAAGATATAAAACAATCTGTAGAAGAAACACAAGGGCAATTAGAGGCGCAACAACAGGTTGTTAGTAAAGTAGAGGAAGCGTTGGAGATAGCACGTCAATCATTACAACAGCTAGAGGATACACGCCGACAAAAAAATCAGGAATTAGTAGAAGTACAAAGAACACTGCAAGCTAAAGAAGGTCGTTTAGAACTGTTACATAGTTGGGAAGAGCTGCATGAAGGTTATTTGGAAGGCACAAAACATGTATTACAAGCGAAAGAAACTTGGTCTTCTCATATTCGTGGAGCTATTGGTGATGTATTCACTGTAGAAGAAAAATTCTTAGTGGCCATTGAAACTGCTTTAGGTGGTGCTATTCATCAAGTTATCACAGAGACTGCAAAGATTGCTTCTGAAGCAGTACAATACTTAAAACGCACACAAGGTGGTCGAGTTACGTTTTTACCGATGGATATGGTACGAGGAAAACGACTCGATCATAAAGCCTTAACATCGCCTTATGTATTGGGATTAGGTGTAGACTGCATTCAATTTGATACACAATATACAGGCGTATTTAATCAGCTATTAGGGCGTACTCTTATTGTAGATACCTTGGACCATGGATTAGCATTGCAAAAAGAATATCATCAACAATTGCGGATTGTTACCTTAACAGGAGAGCAATTGCAACCAGGTGGTGCTCTAACAGGTGGTGCTACAAACGAAAAAAAGTGTCTATCTTGTCCCGTAAAGAAGAGCAAGACACATTACAGCAAGATATTCATGTATTACGAGATACAGCACAGGTGTTACAACAGACTTTACAAGGACTAGACAAAGAAATAGAAGCTTTAACACAGTCTGGTAAGGGATTACGTCAAACCTATGAACAAGAAGAATTGCAGTTACGTAGCTTGCAGCAAGAGCAACAACGCTCCCAAGGAGAGCAAATTAACTTAAGTGGAATGGTGCAGACCTATCATGAGGAAGTACAAAAGGTTCAAGATAAGCAAATAACTTTAGGGGAGAACATTAAAAGGCTAGCAGATGAACTTTTACAGTTAGAGAATCGAGAAGGACATCAAGAGCAAGTCACTAGCTTAGTTGCTCAAGAGCAAACTTTACAAGACCGAGAACGTGAGCAAAATGAAGAATTGCAAGGAGTACGCTTACGATGGGAACAATCTAGATTGTTGTTAGAACAAAGTAAAAAAGAATTAGCTCAATTAGAACAATATATCAAAGATAAGGAAATAAATATTGCAAGCTTAGATAGACGGTTAAGCCAATTAGGTGAGGATGTCATACGCTTAGGTTGTGAACCAGCTTTAGCATTAGAATCAGAAAAACAAGCAATAGAAAAACGGGTAGCAGCTATTGGAGAAGCTCGTAAAGGTGGACAAGAAAAAGTACGTACTTGGGAATTGCAATTAAGTCAATTGCAAGAAGAACGAAATCAACAAGAACAGCGTCAACGAATTGTACAGAAAAAACTAGTGGACCTGCAAGAAGGGTTAACAAAATATCAACTACAAGGCGAACAAGCATTGGAACAATTGGGCGCTTTAGGGTATACTAAACAAGAGGCACAGAATATACACTTAGGTGGCTCCGTAAATGAGTGGAAACAACAACAGATGAACTTGACAAGGCAGATTGAAAGCTTAGGGGCTATCAATCCTAATGCTATTGTGGAATATGAAGAAGCGGAAGAAAAGCTAGCATTCTATCATGCACAAAAAGAGGATTTAGTGATAGCTAAAGAACAACTCGAAGGTGTGATTGCTGAAATTGATGGGGCTATGTCTGAACAGTTGCAAGGCGTTTTAAGTGACATTCGAGAGAAATTCCAACATGTATTTGCTCAATTATTTGGAGGCGGTACTGCACAAATCGTTGCATCGAACCCAGAATCAATTTTAGAAAGTGGCATTGATTTTTATATCCAACCGCCAGGAAAGAAGCGCCAACAATTGAGCTTATTATCTGGTGGGGAGCGAGCGTTGACGGTCATTGCATTATTGTTTGCATTGCTGGATTATCGACCAGCTCCATTCTGTGTACTTGACGAAGTAGATGCCGCTTTAGATGATGCCAATGTGGAACGATTTAGCCAATATTTGCATAACTTGGGGGATGCCACACAATTTATCGTGGTGACCCATCGTAAACGGACTATGGAATCAGCTCATGTCTTACAAGGGGTGACTATGGTGGAACGAGGTGTATCACGTTTATTAACAGTAGCCTTTGATGAAGTAAAGGAGAATAGTGATTATGGCATTTAGTTTTTTTGACCGTGTGAAAGCGGGCTTAGAAAAGACAAAAAATAATTTTGTAAAAAAAGTAGAAACCATTGTCATTGGTTATGCTGAAATCGATGATGATTTCTTAGATGATTTAGAAGCCACTATGCTAGTAGGTGATTTAGGACCTAAAACAACGGCCTATTTGATGAAAGAAATCCGCCGAGGTGTTACGGAAGGGATTATCAATAATACTGGCGAAGTGATGCCTTTCATGGAAGAACGCATTACGGAAATGCTGGGAGCTCAAGAAGAAGTATTGGAGCTCCACAAACCAGAAGTAATCTTGGTAGTAGGTGTGAATGGTGTTGGCAAAACAACAACCATTGCGAAATTAGCCCATTACTATGCAGAGCAAGGGAAAAAGGTAATCATTGCTGCAGGGGACACATTCCGGGCAGCTGCATCTGAACAATTATCTATCTGGGCAGACCGTGTAGGAGTATCCATTGTAAAACATAAGGAAGGTGCGGATCCAGCAGCAGTGGTATTCGATGCCTGTGCCTCAGCAGTTGCTAAAGAAGCAGACTTAGTCATTGTAGATACAGCAGGGCGCTTGCACACCAAAGTGAACCTTATGGAAGAATTGAAAAAAATCGGCCGTGTAGCAGACAAACAAATTCCAGGTGCACCGCATCAAACCTTATTAGTATTAGATGGCACTACAGGTCAAAATGCGGTGAGTCAAGCAAAACTATTCGGTGAAGCAGTACCTGTCACAGGGATTGTGGTGACCAAATTAGATGGTACCGCAAAAGGTGGTGTAGTTATCTCTATCAAAGAAGAGTTGGGCGTTCCTGTGCGTTGGATTGGCGTGGGTGAGCAAATGGATGACTTGCGTCCTTTCAATGCAAAAGAATTTGCTAATGCTCTTTTTGACAAAGGAGAATAGTGGACCATGACTAGAAATAAATTATATGAATACGTTGTGGACCAAAATGAGATGAATGGTTATGGTATCGATAGAGACAGTATTGAATGTGCTGTAGATATTATGGAATTTGTAGGCGGTGATTTGTACAGACCTCTCACACGCTTACTCTTAAGTAATTGGAAAGAAATTGCTAGCCGTATTGAAAGTTATACGGATGAGCAATGGAATTTTGTCCATCGTATTGCTGAGAACATGAAGGACTCTCTAGAACATGATCATGGTGATGAAACTCATCATTTATCTGATTGTGGTATTGCCATCTTCATTGAAATGTTAGAGGGGGATGACACCGCGACACAAACCTTACAAGGGGATACACCTATCACAGAAGAAGAACTGCGTCGGATTCGTGGCAAAGGATAAACTATATAAGCAATGGAGAAAAGTTGGATCTTAGATTCAGCTTTTCTTTTTGTATATAGGGGATGCGTACAGTCTACTCGTTGTGTCTGATTTGTATCGAACATACAGTACAATAAAATAACCATTCGTGATATAATATAGAAGTTACTAGATATAGAATTAACAATGAACTTTCAGGATTATAGAGATAGATATATAAGGAGGGACTATGAGCGGATTGCATCATTTTCCTGAGGAAGGCATACCTTTTCAAGTAGAGGCCCCCTATTCACCGATGGGTGACCAACCAAAGGCCATTCAGTCCTTGGCAGAGGGAATTGAACGAGGGGAATGGGCACAGGTATTACTAGGTGCTACAGGTACGGGAAAAACATATACCATGGCTAAACTCATCGAAGCCGTACAAAAGCCGACCTTGATCATTGCCCACAATAAAACATTAGCAGCCCAATTGGCCAGTGAGTTCAAAAGCTTTTTTCCTAAGAATGCAGTGGAATATTTCGTGTCTTATTACGATTATTACCAACCAGAGGCGTATATTGCCTCTACCGATACATATATTGAAAAAGATGCGTCCATCAATGAAGAAATCGATAAGTTGCGCCACTCGGCGACAATGAATTTGTTTGAACGGAAAGATGTAATCATCGTCGCATCTGTTAGCTGTATATACGGCTTAGGAGACCCAGAGGACTATAGTACGCTCTGTGTATCCTTACGACAAGGTCAGGAATATAGCCGTGATGACATACTTCGTAAATTGGTATCTATCCAATACACTCGAAATGATATGAACTTTGTGCGAGGTACTTTCCGAGTACAAGGGGATACGTTGGAAATTTTCCCAGCTGGTACCAGTGAAAGAGCCATTCGTGTAGAAATGTTCGGTGATGAAATCGATCGTTTAGTGGAAATTGATGTGCTTACAGGTGATGTTATCGTAGAGCGTAAACACGTGGCTATCTATCCAGCTTCTCACTATGTAACGACGAAGGAAAAGTTAGACCTTGCCATTGGGCGCATCGAGACAGAATTGGCTGAACGTTTGGCATACTTTAATGAAAATGGCCGTCTCTTAGAAGCGCAACGATTGGAGCAACGAACACGATATGATATTGAAATGATGCAGGAAATGGGCTATTGCTCGGGGATTGAAAACTACTCCCGTCTGTTGTCTAACCGTCAACCTGGAGAAGCGCCAATGACCCTTATCGACTATTTTACAGATGATTTCCTTATCATCATTGATGAATCCCATGTGACCTTGCCACAAATTCGTGCTATGTATAATGGTGACCAAGCTAGGAAACATAATTTGATCGACTACGGATTCCGCTTGCCATCGGCGGCGGATAATCGACCGTTAAAATTTGAAGAGTTTGTAGAGAGAATCAATCAAATTGTCTATGTATCTGCTACACCAGGGCCCTATGAGATGGAAGTACAGACCAATGTAGCAGAACAAATTATTCGTCCAACAGGTTTGCTAGATCCTATTATTGAAATCCGACCTATTAAGGGGCAGATGGATGATCTATTAGGAGAAATTAAAGACCGTGCGAAGTCGGATGAACGGGTGTTAGTAACGACGTTAACAAAGAAAATGGCAGAGGATTTAACAAATTATCTAAAAGAAATGGGTATTCGAGTGCGCTATTTACACTCCGACATTGCCACCATTGAGCGTGCCGATATTATCCGTGATTTACGAGCCGGTGTTTTTGATGTTCTCGTGGGAATTAACTTACTACGGGAAGGCTTAGATATGCCAGAAGTATCCTTAGTGGCTATTTTAGATGCAGATAAGGAAGGTTTCTTGCGCAGTGATACGTCCTTGATTCAGACCATAGGTCGTGCGGCTCGTAATGAACAAGGGAAAGTTATTATGTATGCGGACCGCATCACAGGCTCTATGCAACGTGCCATGGATGAAACAGAACGCCGTCGTGCTCTGCAAGAGTCCTACAACAGAGAGCATGGTATTACACCACGCACAGTGCGTAAGGAAGTGAAAGACTTAATTGAATTGACTAAAGTCGAAGGGGAAGTTGCTACACCTAAAAAAGGTCGCAAGCCTAAAGCAGATAGTCCTGTGGTGTATGACAGTACAGCGCCCACAGAGGTGGTGGCAGAAACAGTGCAGTCACTTTCAACGAAGTCACAATACGAAACGAAAGAAGATGTGTTCAATGCCATTGAAGAGACCACACGCCTCATGAAAGCAGCGGCAAAACAATTAGAATTTGAACGAGCTGCTGAGTTGCGTGATGAATTGGGCAGATTGCGCCAAATTTGGTCAGACATGAATGAAGAATAGGAGTTATTTTGAAAGATCAATTAATTATAAAAGGAGCCCGTCAACATAATTTAAAGAATATTGACGTGGCTCTGCCAAGAAATCAATTCATCGTATTAACAGGATTAAGTGGATCTGGTAAATCATCCCTAGCCTTTGATACGATTTATGCAGAAGGCCAACGGAGATATGTGGAGTCCTTATCTGCTTATGCTCGCCAGTTCTTAGGGCAAATGGATAAACCTGATGTAGATTACATTGAGGGGCTTTCACCAGCTATATCCATCGACCAAAAAACGACGAGCCGTAATCCTCGATCTACGGTGGGAACGGTGACAGAAATTTATGACTATTTGCGATTATTATTTGCTCGTATTGGTCGAGCTTACTGCCCTACTTGTGGAGAAGAGATTGCCCAACAGACTATTGAGCAAATAACAGACTTAGTCATGAAATTGCCGGAACGTACTAAGATTATGGTGATGGCACCAGTGGTGCGAGGTAAAAAAGGTCGCCATGAAAAAGTGTTGGAACAAATTCGTAAAAATGGATTTGCTCGCGTTCGCATCAATGGAGAGATTCATACCTTTGAGGACGAAATTAATTTAGATAAAAATAAGAAACACAATATTGAAATTGTTGTGGACCGTCTTGTTATTAAGGAAGGCTTAGAAAGCCGCTTAACGGATTCTTTGGAAACGGCCATTCATCATGGGGAAGGCTTTGTCATCATTCAAGAGGTAGACGGCCCAGCCCACCAATTCAGTGTTCATTTTACCTGTCCTAATGGTCACATTTCATTGCCAGAAATTGAACCTCGTATGTTTTCCTTCAACAGCCCTTTTGGTGCCTGTCCATCCTGTTTGGGATTAGGCAGTACCATGGAGGTAGATGAAGATCGTGTCATTCCAGATCCAACGGTTCCTTTTATAGATGGGGGAGTAGCCCCATTGAGTTCGAATCCTAATGCGTGGTTCATGCGTCAATTAGAGGGCTTGTTGAAAGCGCATGGATATACACTAGAAGCAAGTTTTTCAGAACTACCTACAGCCTTACAAAAAGAAGTCATGTATGGTAGTACTGAGAAAGTGACTTTCGACTACGAAAATATGCGTGGAGAGGTGAAAACATTCCATACCGAATATGAAGGTATTTTGCCAATGGTGAAACGCCGTCATACAGAGGCTACTACGGATAGCATGCGGGAAGAGTTCGAATCCTATATGTCTATTAAACCATGTACAGCTTGTAAGGGTGCTCGTTTGAAACCAGAATCCCTTGCCATCCGTGTAGGAGATAAAAATATAGATGAAGTGACACAGCTAACCATAAGTGAAGCGGTGGACTATTTTGGCAATCTACAGTTAACGGAACGAGAAGCTTTTATCGGGGCTCAAATTTTGAAAGAAATCAATGCTCGCCTAGGATTTCTGAACAATGTGGGCTTAGATTATTTGACGATGAACCGCAGTGCCGGCACCTTATCTGGTGGGGAAGCACAGCGAATTCGTTTGGCCACACAAATTGGTTCGGGACTCGTTGGGGTCTTATATATTTTAGATGAACCATCCATTGGCTTGCATCAACGAGATAATGACCGCTTAATTGAAACACTGAAAGGTTTGCGTGATTTAGGGAATACCTTATTAGTGGTAGAGCACGATGAAGATACGATGCTAGCAGCGGACTATTTGGTAGATATTGGGCCTGCGGCAGGTGAACATGGTGGCCAAATCGTGGCGCAAGGTACAGTACCAGAGGTAATGGCTGTGAAAGAATCCATTACTGGTCAATATTTAAGTGGTCAAAAGTATATTCCATTACCAAAAGAACGGAGAAAACCAACAAAAGCTTGTTTAGAGATTCGTGGAGCTAAAGAGAACAACCTACAACAAGTGAATGTGAAATTCCCTATCGGTTTATTTACTGTTGTGACCGGTGTGAGTGGATCCGGTAAATCGACATTGATCAACGAAATTTTATATAAAGGTATAGCCAATGCACTCTACAGAAGTCATCATAAGGTAGGAGCCCACAAGGAGATTCGTGGTTTAGAGTATGTGGATAAAATCATCAATATTGACCAAAGTCCAATTGGTCGAACACCACGTTCTAATCCTGCCACCTATACAGGGGTCTTCGATGCGATCCGTGAGTTATATAGTCAAACTAATGAAGCGAAGATTCGTGGCTATAAAGCAGGGCGATTTAGCTTTAACGTCAAAGGCGGTCGCTGTGAAGCGTGTCGTGGTGATGGTATCATCAAAATCGAAATGCATTTCTTGCCAGATGTGTATGTACCGTGTGAGGTATGTAAAGGAGCTCGATACAATCGAGAAACGATGGAAGTGAAATACAAAGGTAAAAGCATTGCCGATGTATTGGACATGGTTGTCGATGAAGCGGTAGATTTCTTTAGCGCTATTCCAAAAATTCACCGTAAATTGGTGACCTTACAAGAAGTGGGGTTAGGATATATTCGGTTAGGACAAGCGGCAACTACCTTGTCTGGTGGGGAAGCACAGCGTGTGAAACTAGCCACTGAACTGGCTCGGCGCAGTACAGGGAAAACCTTATATATTCTGGATGAGCCGACTACTGGATTACATGTAGAAGATATCCGCAAGCTTTTAGAGGTATTGCAAAAGCTCACAGGTGGTGGTGATACTGTGGTGGTAATCGAGCATAATTTAGATGTGATCAAAACAGCAGACCATATTATTGATTTAGGTCCAGAAGGTGGTTTCCGTGGGGGGACCATTGTGGGTACTGGTACACCTGAGGAGATTGCTGCTTTGCCTGAAAGTTACACGGGTAAATTCTTAGGTCCTGTGTTAGATAAAACTAGGAACTATATGGAACAACATCTTTTGGTTGATGAGGAAATACTATGAATCCCATAGATCCACAGTTGCAAGCAGAAGAAGTGAATTTTAATGCCTCTAGTCAGAAAGATATGATGATGGGAGATTTAGAACAGCAAGCGTATATACTGGAAAAGGTCAGTCATCTACCTACCACGCCAGGGGTTTACTTATGGCGTGATAAGTACCAGCGCATCATCTATGTGGGAAAGGCCATCAACTTGCGCAATCGAGTGAGATCTTATGTGCAGCAAGATGTGAATCGCTCCGTGAAAGTGACAGCCATGATGCGCCGTGCGTGGGATGTGGAAACGATCCAAACGAAAACGGAAATGGAAGCTCTTATCCTAGAGGCAACCTTAATTAAGGAGCATCATCCGAAATATAATATTATGCTTCGTGATGATAAGACATATCCTTACGTGAAAGTTACTGTGCAAGAGGACTTTCCACGTCTCTTTATGACTCGTCGTTTAGAACGTGACGGAGCGAAGTATTTTGGCCCTTTCACGGATGTGACAGCGGTACATCATGTACTGCGTATCTTGCGTTCCTATTATCCATTGCGCACTTGTAAAAGTATGAAAGTAGAACGACCTTGTTTGCAATATCATATGCACTATTGTGAAGGTCCTTGCATGAACTATGTGACGGTAGAATCCTATCGCAAATACATAGATGACATTGTAGCCCTTTTTGAAGGAAAACAAGTCCAAGTGATCCAAGAGATTACGTCCAAGATGGAGCAAGCCTCAGAGGACTTGGAGTTTGAATTAGCTGCTAAGTATCGAGATGACCTATTGAGTATCCAAAAGATACAAGAAAAGCAACGTATGGTCACACAGCGAGGCGATATGGATGTACTAGGTATGGCCATCGATGGTCCTATGGCATGCATTCAACTGTTTTTTATTCGTAGTGGTCGTTTGTTGGGACGAGAAAATTACTTTGTCCAACATGAAGGGGATAGTCCAGAGTTAGTGATGACGGAGTTCATTAAACAGTATTATGGAGGGTCTACGTTCATACCTAAAGAATTGCTATTGCCTATGGATAGCGTGGACCGTGAATTGTTTAGTGAATGGTTCACCTCTATGAAAGGGCAACAAGTAGAGGTATCTGTGCCTCAGCGAGGCTATAAAAAAGACCTTATTAAGATGGCGGAGGAAAATGCGCAGAACTTTTTAGCAGAACGCCGTCGTCAATGGCAATACACCATCGATAAGTCCGGTGGGGCTGTGAAAAAATTAGCAGAAGTGCTCGATTTGCCACGTTTGCCAGAGCGCATGGAATGTTATGATATTTCTCATATGCAAGGGGCGGAAACGGTGGCGTCCATGGTTGTCTTTGAAGGTGGAAAGCCGGCAAAACGAGAGTATCGTCGATTCAAATTGAAAACAGTACAAGGCAAGCCTGACGATTTTGCATCCATGGCGGAGATTATGGAACGACGCTACGGCAATGAAAAAGATTGGCCTATGCCAGATTTGATTATCATCGATGGTGGTAAAGGTCAGTTAAATGCAGCCTTACCAGTCATTCGTGCTATGGGAGTTACAGATGTGCCCGTCATATCTTTGGCGAAACGAATCGAAGAAGTATTCGTAGAAGGGGAATCGGAAAGTATTATTCTGGAACACCATACGCCTGAATTACAATTATTACAACAAATACGTGATGAAGCTCATCGATTTGCCATTACTTACCATCGCAGATTACGTGGAAAGCGAAACTTAGAATCTGTTCTGGATCATGTAGAGGGTATAGGACCAAAACGAAGAAAAGCGCTGTATAAGCATTTTGGGAACTTAGATGCTATGCGAGTAGCGGAGTTGGAAGAATTGGAAAGCGTAGAGGGGATGAACAAAAAAGCGGCTTTGGCTGTGTATGAGTTCTTTCGGCGGAATTTAAAATAACGGAAACGAGCAGCAGTTTATAGCCCTTTGCGTCTTGTGGCGTTTGTGGGGCTTAAGTTAGCAAAAGGAAGAGCACGGTATACCACTCACAAACGGTATTTCATAATGTTTGTTCGGGGCACACCGTGCTCTTCTAGTATTTGTTGTATTATTTAGGTAACAAAAAAACGCCACAAGGTCTCCATCCGTAATAGCATATTTACATGAGGGTTGCTCGTTTCTTGTATAAATTAATTTTGAGGTCTCACGGAAAGAACTCATCCACAGGTATGGCGCCGAGGGGGAAAGGCTGCTGCGCCTAACTGCATTCCTTAGGGAGAGTTTTTCCAATTTTAAAAAATATTTTTTAAAAGATAACGCTTTGCATAGTTTATGCTATAATGAAAATACAGAAGGATCACCGACGTGAGTTGGGCTCATCTCTTCCTAATTATAGGAGGAGGTGGTACTATGACAAAGTTTGAAAAAATCTATTTAATGATTTTAATTTTAGACTTACTAGTACAAATCATTGATTTGTTCAAATAATTAATGATAACGCCTAACGACATAAGGTCTCCTAGACCTTAATACGTTAGGCGTATCTACTTTAGCACTTTAGAGATGAGCCTAACGCCTTCGACACGTTGGTGGCCCTTCTTTTTATTACATATAGTATACCATATTTTTATAGAAATTACAAAAATTGTTATGTATAACTCTCTGTTGCTATGAACGACATATGATATTGTTATAGTATACACATAAATGAATTTGTCAAAGCATAGTACAATCAAAAAGATCACGGTATTCTCCTCACAAATGATAAGTCATAGTATTTGGAGTACATCGTGATCTTTTTTTATGTTTTTGTATTAGTTATTGTTGCTTTCATCGTCATCGCTAGGTGCCAACATGGAGTAGAAGGCCCATAGTAGGATGAACCAGAATGGTGTAAACATGAGGGCGATGCGTGTGTCACTTTGCAATGCTAGTACGACCAAGATGAATAGGAAGAACGCTAGGATCAGGTAATTCATGAATGGGTACAGTGGCATTTTGAAAGTAGATTGCTTCGCCAGTTCTGGTCTTTGCTTACGATATTTGAGATGGCATACGACGATGATGGCCCAAATATAGATGAAGCAGAATGTGGAGATGGACGTAATCATGATGAATACGCTTTCAGGCATGACGTAGTTCAAGACTACGGTAAATAGTAAGGCCGCAGCGGAGAATAGTGTTGCCTGATATGGTACGGCATGGTTCGTCAATCGTTTCATTCGGCTCGGCGCATGTCCACGTTTGGATAATGCGTAGATCATACGGCTCGTGGAGAAGATGCCAGAGTTCGTAGCAGACGCCGCCGATGTTAGAACAACGAAGTTTACGATGCTCGCAGCAGCCAGGATACCCACTGCATTAAACACAGCCACGAAGGGACTAGAATTTGGATCTACTGCAATCCATGGGTAAATACTCATGATAATCGCCAGAGATCCAATATAGAATAGAATAATTCGCAATGGAATATTGTTAATGGCCATAGGGATAACTTTTTTTGGATTTTCCGTTTCCCCAGCTGTGAGGCCTACTAGTTCAATGCCTGTGAAAGCAAATACTACCATTTGAAAGGAAAGTATAAAGCCCATGGTCCCATTTGGGAACCAACCGCCGTAATTCCATAGATTTTCAAAGGCAGCCGCTCCTGCATTGGTAGTGAATCCTGTGAGGATCATGATGAGACCAATGATGATGAGTGATACGATGGCGATTACTTTTATTAAAGCGAACCAAAACTCCATTTCACCAAAGTGTTTTACCGCTGTCAAATTCATAACTAGTAATATGCCTAGTACGATGAGGGCCGGTATCCATTGTGGCATCCACGGTATCCAGTACTGCATGTACAAGCCGACCGCAGTTAAGTCCGCCATGGCCAGTGAAAGCCAACAGAACCAATAGGTCCAACCTGTAATGAAGGCCGCTCGGTCACCTAAATATTCTTCTACAAAGTCAATGAAAGAATGGTGATTCAAATTGGAAAGCAATAACTCTCCTAAAGCACGCATCATGAAGAAACAGATAATACCTGTAATTAGATACGTGAGGAGGATAGAGGGGCCCGCTAAACTAATAGATCGCCCAGAGCCGAGGAATAAACCTGTACCGATAGCACCACCGATGGCTAATAATTGAACGTGGCGATTTTTAAGACCACGCTTTAACTCTTGTTGCGAGTCCGTCATAGTAAAACCTCCTTAATACAATATAAACTTTTATATTTGATAATACTAAACTATTTTCTATAGAATGTCAATTAATGCTAGTGAATTACTGTGGTTAGACAGTAAAAAGGCTTTCAAGTGTTTCTAAGAAACATCTTTGAAAGCCGATTACGTGTATTAATATCTTAGCGTATGCTTAAAAATGGATTACATTCTTTTATATAATCTCATGATTTTATATATTTTTTCTAGAGGATGTAGACAATAGCTTATATATATATTGTAGTAGCATATATCCATCTATAAGAAAATTACCTGATACATGCAACTTTGAATCCCAATAGTGATGAGTAGATATAAGAAAAGAAAGACTGATATAGTATATATCTTAATAGCAAGTTATACTAGATTGCTATATAAGTCCTCTAGGATGTGTTGAGCCACGCTTTCAGGAGTACCAGTGTTCAGAACTTGTGCTTGACGGAATCGTGCATATAGGGGAGCCCGTACTGTGTACAATTGTTGTAATCGTTCTATGCCACCAGAGGAGAGGACACGTCCTGTTGTATCTAATTCTTCTAAAGGACGATAAATTTCATAGATTCGTCCATTTTGTCTTAGGGGAGCAAAGTTCTCTGGCGTGGTGACAGCACCGCCACCAGTGGAGATGATAAGGCCTGTCTGCTTTCCTATGTCACTGATGATATTAGATTCTACTGTGCGAAAGGCAGCTTCACCGTGCGTTAAAATATAATCACTAATGGAACCGACTTCCTCTATTATGCGGCTGTCGATATCTACTAGTGGTCGTCCTGTTAGGTTGGCTAAGGCTTTGCCAATGGTACTTTTACCAGACCCAGGCATACCAACTAAAATGATATTTTCTTTATCTTGTCGAAATTGTTTGTATAGGTCTGAAAGGATACTTTCATCATAGGTGCGATGTAAAAATAAAGCGCTGGCTGACATGGCTTGTGCTAATAGAAACACAAGGCCATTCACATGGGGAATACCTAAGGATTCCGCTTCTATTAGAATGGCAGTGCGATGTGGGTTGTAGACTAAATCGATAACACCTTCTAAGTGAGTAAAAGGGGCTAATTGAATGCTTTGGTCAGGACAATGAGGATACATACCAACTGGAGTACAGTTGATAATTACCTGTGCCTGTTCATAAAATTGTGCAATGTGTTCATATGTAGGAAAGTGATGACGGCTGATATGGGTAATAGAGGCGGCGCCTAATCTTTCTAATGCCACATGCACTGTATTGGACGAGGCTCCATCACCTAAAATTAAACAATGCTTATTTGTCACTTCTATGCTAGACCAATCCAAGGTGGCTAGGAAGCCATCGTAGTCCGTATTGGTCCCATACCAAGAACCATCTGCTTGGCGCACCATAGTGTTGACACAACCAATTGCTTCTGCGATATCACTGATGTGATGACAAGCCTGTAAGGCATTGATTTTATAGGGAATGGTAATATTTAAGCCTTGTAATTCAGAACGATTAAAAAAATCTTGTAGTTGGTCTGGTTCCATTTCAAATATGTCATAGGATGTATTTCCTAAGGCTTGATGAATCATGGGGGAGTAGGTGTGGCCCAAGGTGCGGCCTAATAATCCAAACATTTACACCTCCAACGCAGGATGACTGAAATGACGGAATACATGTGGATCATGTTCTAGTACAAAATCTAAGAGGACAAGAGCCGTTAGAGCTTCTACTACAGGAACGGCACGTAGCGCTACGCAAGGGTCATGGCGACCTTTAATTTGTAATACTTCAGCACTATGGTTACTGAGGGATACTGAGTTTTGCTCATGATAAATGGACGGTGTGGGCTTAATCCCTACTTGCATCACAAGGGGCATACCGTTGGTAATACCACCTTGGATGCCACCGCTGTTATTGTTTTTGGTACGAACACCTTCATCAGTGATGATGAAAGGATCGTTTTGCTTGCTTCCACGGGACGCACAGCCAGGGAAACCAGACCCAAAGGAAATGCCTTTCACTGCAGGCATGCCGAACAGCGTAGCGCCTAAGCGATTTTCAATACCATCATAATTGGGATTCCCCATGCCAACAGGTAAACCTGTGGCAAATACCTCTACGATGCCACCAGTGGAATCGTCCGATGTTTTTAATTCTAATACAAGTTGCTCTGCTGTATGACGTTGCACAGGGTCTAACATAGGAATCGCTTCAGTGCTGATACTAGCGAGCTTGTCCATAGGTGGGTTAGTATAATCGATAGATGTATCTGGGACAGTGCCAACTTGTGCTAAGTGTGCACGCACATGAATGCCGATGGATTCTAATAGTTGTATAGCAATGCCACCAGCTACGCAAACAGGGGCTGTTATGCGAGCAGAGAAATGACCGCCCCCACGCATATCCACATACTCACCATAGCGCATGCGAGCGGTGTAATCTGCATGAGATGGGCGTGGCACATCTCGTAGGTTATCGTAATCCCCACTTCGTTGTGATGTATTTTTAATTGTGAAAGCCAAAGGAGAACCGCTCAGTCTTCCTTGTACGATGCCTGATTGAAACTCAGGGATATCTGCTTCTTTTCTTTGTGTTTGTAATTGATGTTGCCCTGGAGCTCGTCGTTTTAGAAAGGCTTGCAAGGTTTCTAGATTGACAGGAAATCCACAAGGAAGTCCGTCTATAACTCCGCCAATAGCTTGACCGTGAGAGGCACCGAAGGTGGAGACTTTCACAGTACGACCGAAATAGGATGCCATAATTACTCCTTACTTGTTAAATACATTTATATAGTATGTGTCTGCCCACCTAATCGTTTCCAGTCTTCAAAAAAGTGAGGATACGACTTACTGATGGCTTCACTGTCCTGCAAGATTATAGGGGAGGTAGCGATGAGTGCGTTTAAGGCACCAGCCATGACGAGGCGATGGTCATTCACACAGTCTACAGTGCCACCATCAAGCGTACCTGTTCCTGTAATATACAGGTTATCCCTTTCCATGCGCACGATACCACCAGAATCACGAACAAGTTGTGCCACCGCTGCTAAACGATCTGACTCTTTCAATCGAAGGCGAGCTCCATTGATGAAAGTAGATTCTCCTTCTATGGAGCAAGCTAAGCTAGATAAAATAGGTAACAAATCTGGCATTTGTTCTAAATTTACATGGATTGGCTTATGTGCTTTGCCAGTGATCGTGATAGTAGATCCATTCCACGTACAAATGACACCAGCGCTTTCTAAAATGGAAAGAATCCGTTTATCTGCTTGTACAGAATCAGGACGTAAACCTGTGACAGAAATAGATTGTCCTGTCATAGCAGCTGCTACTAGCCAAATGGCACCATTAGACCAATCTCCCTCAATCAGATATTTCTCATTACCGTGGAAGTGTTGGTTCTCTTCGATAATAAAACTTGGATATCTTTCTTCGGTAGTGCCTTCTATTACTTGCACACCAAAGTCTTTCATCGTTTCTATGGTTAATGTCACATAGTCTTTCGATTGTAAGGAACTTGTGCAATTAACGGTGGTGTGCCCCAGTTGTGGAGCTGCCAGAAGAAGACCTGAGAAAAATTGAGAACTTACGGTCCCCGTCATGGTGAAGGTACCACCTTGCAGACGACCTGTCATAGTGAAAGGCGGTGCGTCTTGTGAAAACGATACGCCGTGGTCTTTCATTTCGCTCAACAATGGTTCTAGTGGTCGTTCTGGTAGACGTCCTTTGGCATCTACTTTCACAGTGTCACAAATCGAGGCGGACACAGGTAAGAGTAAGCGTAAGGTTGTACCTGATTCGTGGGGTAATACCTGTCCTATAGAAGGGGAAGGGCCAGGAGTAATATGAGCCACACCATTTTCATGGGTAATCGTTGCACCAAGGGCTCGCAAGGAATCCATGGTAGCATCAATGTCCTTGGAAGAGTGGGAAATTAAAATCGAGCTAGGACTCGTGGCAAGGGCCGCTGAGATAAGTGCCCGATGAGCATGGGCCTTAGCCGGTATGGCTGGGATTGTGCCACGTAAGAGCACATTGGAAACATGTTGCATAGAAATCCTTTCTGGTATCATTACCATAACCACTGGGAAGTAGTATAAGGATACTGATAAAAGGTAAATATAGAATCTGTTTAGTTTACATGTAAATAATATTGTTATACGTAATAGATATACAGAATAGAAATGGTAGTTATATTCTACAGTAGTTAGCCAATTCAGAGAAGGTAACTTTTTTTAGCACCGACGTGCCATACCCTGTAGGAACTACGATGGTAATGGAAGAGCCAGAGGCTTTTTTATCGTGACTAGCTTCTTCTAAGATTACATCTTTTGATATCGTCGTTGTGGTGGGTAATTCATGGGCTATTAGCAACTGTTCAATACTAGAAACAATGGTAGGATCTAGCTCTTCGTTGGCTACTGCACCTTTTGCCATGATGAGGAGTCCCAAAGCAACGGCATTGCCGTGCGGGATAGCGAAAGCACTACCGTGCTCGATACCATGTCCAAAGGTATGACCTAAGTTCAATGTCGTACGAAGGCCGCTTTCCTTTTCATCTACTTCCACCACATGGGCTTTGATGCGTACACATTGAGTGATGATAGTATCTACATCTTCTGGATGTTGTAAGACCGGTCGTTCTCGAAGTTGATCTAGTAACTCTGGATGGTCTAAGAAACCATATTTGATGATTTCCCCACATCCATTAATCCATTCCTCTTTAGGTAAGGTAGAAAGTGTTTCTGGATCACAGAGAACGAGGATAGGTTGTTTAAAAGCACCCCATAAATTTTTACCACACTCTAGGTTAACAGCTGTTTTACCGCCTACGGAGGAATCGACAGCAGCCAACAGTGACGTAGGTACTTGTACATAATCGATACCCCGTAAGTAGGTGGCAGCAGCAAATCCAGCTAGGTCTCCGACGACGCCACCACCTAAAGCAATAATGAGGTCTTTCCGAGTCAATTTTGCATTTCCTAATGTTTCTACTAGATCTATGAGACGATAGCCGTTCTTTTCACTTTCACCATGAGGAAACATATAGGTATGAACGGTGTAACCTGCCTGTTGTAGGGAATCTGAAACAGTGGAAGCATAGAGGGGGCCCACATTATCATCAGTAACAATCATGACGGAACAAGGAGGCTTGATAGCGTGTAAGTACTTACCAATACGAGGCAAGCTTTTCCGCTCAATAATCACATCGTAAGAAGTGGATGCTTGAATATGAATTGTATCCATAGTAGTGACCTATTTATGACCTAATGCGTCACGAAGTGTGAATACTTGGTTTGCCAAAGTAGCGAATTGCTCTGGGCGTAAGGATTGCGGACCATCACATAATGCTTTTTCTGGATTATTGTGAACTTCAATCATTAAACCATCAGCACCGCCACCAACGGAGGCTAAGGACAAGGATGGAACCATACGGCTCATACCTGCTGCATGGCTTGGGTCCATAATGATTGGCAAGTGGGATAACTCGTGCATCATTGGAATAGCAGTTACATCTAAAGTATTACGAGTGCGTGTTTCGAAGGTACGAATACCACGTTCGCAAAGAACGATTTGTTCGTTACCTTCGCTCATGATGTATTCCGCAGCCATTAACCATTCTTCGTAGGTAGCACATAGCCCACGTTTTAATAAGATTGGTTTTCGTAATTTGCCGACTTCTTTTAAAAGATTGAAGTTTTGCATATTGCGAGCGCCGATTTGCAACATATCTACATTATCGAAGTATTCTAATTGAGAGATGTCCATGACTTCTGACACAATAGGTAGACCTGTTTCTTTTTTAGCTTCTTCTAATAAGGCTAAACCACTTGGTCCCATACCTTGGAAAGAGTATGGAGAAGTACGAGGTTTGAAAGCGCCACCACGAAGAATGCCAGCACCAGCTGCTTTTACAGCCTTCGCTACTTCGATGACTTGTTCTGGTGTTTCTACAGAACAAGGGCCTGCGATGATAGCAAAGTGACCGCCACCGATTTTTGTATTTCCTACAGTAACCACCGTATCTTGAGGATGGAATTTACGATTTGCTTTTTTGAAAGGCTCTTGGATACGCATAACCTTTTCAACGTATGGAAGGGATTCAATAGTGCGTAAATCGACACAGGATGTATCGCCGATCAAACCGATAATATCTTGTTGTTCTCCATGTACTGGATGTAATGTAACGCCAGTGGCTTCTAACAGTTGACGTAGTTCTGCAATTTGTACTTCTGTTGCTGTAGTGTGTAATCGAATAATCATAAGGTCCTCCTAAAATCTTAACATGTATAGGTATTTGTGAGTGGTGGTATAGGAAGATATATAAAAAGGGCTACCCGCCTATACCTAGTACGGGTAGCCCTTACCACTATTTAAAGCCACTCAGTGATGATACCTAAATTAGCGTAGCTCAAATAGTTCTTTACCCGTAGTTTGGATAAAGAACTAAAAAAATGTATTTGCATTTGTTGTAGCTAAATTGGCTTGCTTCATCATTGTAGTGACTCCTTTCTTTCAATAATTGCGTTTAGTATACTCCATTCATTTAAGTTTGGCAAGAAAAAATTCAAATTGACTCAAAATTGGGCTCAAATGAAAAAAAGATTCTCAACAGCAATAAGAATTAAATATTCTTATTATTTCAGCATGAAAGATTTATGATAATTTTATCAACTATAACTAATTGGTATAATAATGCTTTAATATATAAAGTATGCATAATAGAGTATTTATAGGTATATAAGTATGTACGAAGTACAAATAACAATGTATAATGACGGTAGTTTATTGATATCTATTATTGATTGTGGAGGTTCTTATGAAGATTACACGTCATGTATCAGCCGTAATGGCTGCATTAGTAGTAACAGGAATGTCTTATTCCGTAATGGCTACAGATATTACTAAGTATAGTGATAAAGCAGAAAACTTAATTGGTTTATCGTTGGGCGATCAAAAGCAAACGGAACCTGGGGTTAAGCATATAGAAGACACGTTAACCGTAAATGTACATGGTAAAAGCTTGATGGACACAGGTAAATCTAAAAATGTAACAGGGATTTATACTGTATTTGGATCGCAACTGACCATAGATAAAGATCTCATTGTACGATTAAAAAATGATGCACCAGCAGATAAAAAAGATTTGGGGCATTATTATATGAGTGCTGTCTATGCTGGTCTCGGTGGTAAGGTGCCACATCATAACCCTAATCCTGACAGAGACTATGGTGATAGCAATATTCATGTGAAAGGCAATGTAGATATTGACGCTGTGGGAGCAGGATTGCAAGCGAATCACCGGGGCCATATTATCGTTGATGGCGGTGGTCGTATTATAACGTATCCTCTTAAAACGTCAGACACCTATTCTGTTGTGGCAGAAGAGGGCGATGTATATGTGAATGCAGGTGTCGATGGTAAACACCCAGGTACGAAGGATTTAGTAGCTGTTGGTAATGTAGGGTTAATTAATAAAGATTATGGTGAGAATCCAAATCTTAATGAAGCGCCAGCAAATATCGGACTAGCTTTTACAACCTCTAACTCGAGTCTTAAGGGTGCTGTGTTAAATGAATATGCTGAAAGTAATAAAAATCCACATAATTCTGGTGCCGATATATATTTACAAAATGGTGCTACTTGGAATAATGAATGGATTGGTAAGGAACGACCTACACCAAGAAAACCACGTCCATCAGGAGATGATGCAGCATACTTATATAAAGGCAGTAAAGTTCGTAATCTTGTAGGTGGTGCAAATCCAACTGCAGCAGGTATGATTCATCCTATTGATGCTCGTCCTATTACAATTCAAAACTATAGTGGTTTTGTAAATGCTGATTATAAAACAGGTGTGCCAGCGAGCGAAGCTGGCAATGGCCAAATTATTATCCAACATGCTGCTGATAATAGCCACATCATTGTACAAGGTGACAGTGCTAAAAATTTGACTGATGATGCAAGTTATCGTGCAGAAATGAGAGCGTTAGCCAATAAATTACAATATACGGGAAATGATAAGAAACTAGCTGCCGCTGTTCAAGTTAATGAAGGTATTACAAGACCGGCTGCTATGGCTGAACTTGGTACAAATGCATTCGATGCACAAGGTAATCTTGTTGTTGCTGATACCGCGACGGTAACACATGCTAGTGAATCTTCCTTGGTAAGTGGTGCGAAATCTGCTCTCACATCTACAGCGATAGCTTGGCATAATACTACGAACGATTTACAACGTCGTTTAGGGGACCTTAGTTTGACTAATACGAACCAAGGGGTATGGGCTAAATATATCGGCGGCAAATCTAACATGACAAATGGTGCCGATACTCATATGACATATAATGGTGTACAAGTTGGTTATGATCATAAGGTATCCAATGGTTGGACTTTTGGTGGTGCTCTAGATTATAGTACGTCTAGCAACTCCTATGCCGTTGGCAACGGAGACAGCAAAATCGCTGGTATTGGGTTATATGGTACAAAACAACATGATGATGGACGTTACTTAGATATCATCGCTCGTGGAAGCCGCCTGTCCAATACTTACAAACTTCACTCACTAGGGGGATATCAATTGAATGGGGATTATCATACATTTGGCACCTCTTTAAGTGCTGAATATGGTAAACGCATTAAGAAACAAAATGGTTTCTACATGGATCCTAGTGTAGAATTCATTGTAGGTCGTTTGAATGGCGTATCCTATGATGCTAATCTTGTTGGTGGTGGCTCTATGCATGTGAAAGCTGACGCTGTTAACTCTGCTGTAGGTCGATTGGGTCTTGGCATTGGTAGAGAAACAGAAACATCCAACATCTTTGCAAAATTCGCATTGGCTCATGAATTCTCTAGTAAGGTCAATACGACATATTCTGCGCCAGGTAATCCAACAGTACATACAGAACTTGATTTGAAAGATACATGGCTTGATGCTGAAATTGGAGGCTCCTGGAGCGTTCGTCCAAGTACATATGTATATAGTACATTCACTAAAAACTTTGGTGCTACTATAGACACTACATGGCGTATTGATGCGGGAGTACGGTATAACTTCTAATTACATCTTGTACTAATAGTCCTTATAGCGTATGCTGTAAGGACTATTAGTATTTAAGGAGGATAGTATGGTAAAAGTCTTATTCATCTGTCACGGTAACATTTGTCGCTCTACGATGGCAGAGTTTTATATGAAGCATATCGTTAACAAGGCGGGTTTAACTGATTCTATTTATATTGAGTCCGCAGCTACATCTCGTGAGGAGATAGGAAATGATACCCATTATGGAACTAAACAAAAATTAGATGAAATGGATATTCCTTATACTCGTCGCAAGGCCCGCCAAGTAACGATGGATGATTACCGTAACTTTGATTACCTCATCATCATGGATGAAAATAATGCAAGAAACTTGCGCCTCATTATTGATGATGACGTTGACCATAAGGTGTATAAGGCTATGATGTTTGTTGGAGAAAGTCGAGATGTAAAAGACCCTTGGTATACGGGAAATTTTGACGAAACCTATGACGATATAAGTCGTAGCTGTGATGCCCTATTAGAGTTGATCAAAGAACAATTATTATAAGTAAAAGTATAATGTAATAAGCCCCCAGTGTTATCTGAAGTAGATATAACATGGGGGTGGTACCTTTTATGAAAACTTAAATTGGGCTCAAAATTGGGCTCAAATGCAAAAAATGGACTCTCAACAACGGTGAGAATCCAGTCATATCAATGGTGCGCCTAGCAGGAATCGAACCTGCGCACCCGGTTCCGGAGACCGGCGCTCTATCCCCTGAGCTATAGGCGCGTGTATACCGTTAAAGTATACCATGAAATAATGGTCAGTACAATAGGGAACCTCATGGTGATGGATTGAAACATATAGTGCTCTATCATACTTTGATATACAAACCGATGCCCAGTGTGATATAATATACTAATTCGCATAATACATAACAAGATTTTAAA
>NZ_AFUJ01000014.1:0-5371 GCF_000221605.1 Veillonella sp. oral taxon 780 str. F0422
CGTTTTGAAAGCTTCAACATGCCATACACAATAAATGGCATCGGCAATATAGTCACCACTGCTAACCAGAGGGACATCTTTTGAACAAGGATACAAAACGCAATGACCCCAAAGAATAAGGCATCTACAAATAACATAACCCCTAATCCCAGAGACACACGTAGAGAGGTTACATCATTTGTCATCAAAGCCATAACTTTTCCTGGACCATGTTCATCATAATAAGATGTAGGAATGCGTAAGGCATGTCGAAATAACTCTCGACGTAAATAAAACTCAAAATTACGGATAGAACCTAGAAGCATATGACGAGAGATAAATTTTAACACAGTAATAACAATGCCTAATACGATAAACCACCATACATACTGCCAGATTCCATCTTTGCCAACATATAATGTATTGATAGCTTCCCCCATCCAAGAAGGAACCAGTAAGAATAACCCATTTATAGTAAGTAGTAATATGATTCCAATAATATATTTATACGAATGATCTTTGAAAAAGTAACGGAATAAATGAAAACCTTTCATAAGTACCCCCATTCTATGATAATTTCGATTTTTTTCGATAAAGTTTATTTACTAATTTTATTGTACCATGTTATAATGTCATTATACAAAAGATAATATTCCGTATTTTAAGGAGGAACATACAATGGAAAAACGTACAGGTGTAGTAACATTTGCAGGTAACCCAATCGCTTTATTAGGTAAAGAAGTAAAAGTAGGTGATAAAGCTCCTGCATTCACACTATTAGACAATGGCTTAGGTGAAAAAACATTAGCTGATTATGCTGGTAAAGTTAAAGTTATTTCTGTAGTACCATCTTTGGATACTGGCGTATGTGATGCGCAAACTCGTTGGTTTAATCAAAACGTTTCTAAATTAGGTGAAAACGTTGTTGTATTGACGGTATCTGTAGACTTACCATTCGCTCAAAAACGTTGGTGTGGTGCTGCTGGTATCGACAAAGTTGAAACTTTATCTGACCACCGCGACCTTTCTTTCGGTGAAAATTATGGTTTCATTCTTGAAGGCTTACGCTTATTATCTCGTGGTATCGTTGTCATCGACAAAGACGACGTAATTCGTTATGTAGAATACGTACCAGAGGTAACTTCTGCTGTAAACTTTGATGCAGCTGAAGCGGCTACTAAAGCGTTAGTATAATTGTTACTTACAAAGTATATAAGGGTGCAGTGATTCGTCACTCCACCCTTTTTTATTGGAAAGGTCCAAATGAATTATTTTTTGCAACAAATATCTACATTTTTTCAGTGGGTTCTAAACTTCACTCTATTCTCTATCGGCATTGTATTAACCGTAGCTGTTTTGAATACAGCATTTCATATTGTAACGCTCATACCAGGTTTATTCACAACCGAAGTGGCATATATTACATTTTTAGAAGAAATTATTAATTTCTTTCTATTTTTTGAATTCTTATCCTTAGTGGTAAAATATTTTAAAAACAACTTCCACTTCCCTCTTCGTTACTTTATCTACATCGGCATTACTGCCATCATTCGACTGATTATTGTATCTCATGAATCTGCTATAGATTTATTTCTTTGGTCTTCTGCTATCTTGGCCTTAGTCATCAGTTTAGTATTAGTCGTTCGATATGGTAAAGAGCCTAATACTGGAGAAAGATTATAGATTATCATAACAAAAGGACTGAACACAATGTTGTGGTCAGTCCTTTTTTATACTAAGTACCTATTATAGAATATTACGAGTATATTCTGCATACAACGCTTCTAATTCAAGTACTTTTTCATTCATTTCAACTTGTAATGTAGATGCTGTATCATAATCACCTTTTGCTAATGCATCAGTAATACGTGTAAATAAAGATTTGCTATCTACACTATCTTTTGCCAAGTATAAACGCAATGTATTGACTTTATTCCAGTTCGCACTATCAAATGCATCTGCTGTATCATGAACAGCTTGCAAAGAACGCACTAATTGAATATTAGCTGGCACAATACGGTTTGCTAGTTCCAATGTCCAACGTTTTAAAATACCCGCCATAAAGGAATCCATTAAATCTTGTTCAAAAGCACCACCCAATGTTAAAGATGCTACTTTTTCTGGATTGTTTGTATAACCTTGGATATTTTCCCATACAGTGGCAGGGGCTTTACCAAATTTACGATCACGCTCTTCTGCTGTAAAATCATCAAATACATCCACTTCTGAGCGATATTCACGGGATGTTTCTAGATAGTCAGCTGCTTCCCCTTCTTTTTTGGATAATTCCGCCAAAATCGCTTCTGGTGCTTTACCTGATGTGATAACATATTTCATGCCATCGAAAGCAGATAAATAAATCAATGCTAATGCTGTGTATGTATTTGTATATGGGTTTGGAGAACGCAATTCAAAACGAGTTGCCATTGGTGTATCCACATCGCGAATCAAGCCACAAAGGATCGTACGATTACGACTTGGCAATGCAGGATCTGTACCCAAGGATGTTACGATACATACAGGTGCTTCAAAGCCTGGTTTTAAGCGGTTCAAGGAGTCTGTTGTGGAGGAAATAAATGGGTTAATAGCTTCGTAGTGTTTTAATAGACCCATAATAGCACCATATGCCAATGGGCTGGCATGTTCTTTGCGTAAATCCGCTGGGGAGAACAAATTGTGGACTTTGCCATTTTTCATTTTCACCATTACACCAAAATGTGTATGCTCCCCAGAACCTGCTACACCGATGATTGGTTTCGCGTTAAAAGTAACATCTAAACCATTTTCACGGAACACTTCACGAACAATGATACGGGCTTGTAATTCATTATCTGCTGTTTGCAATGGATTATTTGTATATTTCCAGTCAATTTCTAATTGTTCTAATACCCAGTCCACATTACCTTCATCGTCAAGTTTGGCTTTTACCCCACCTACTTCTTTATGGCCCATTTCTGCATGTAAACCATATTTATCCAATAAGGATACTGCTTTTTCTAAAGCTGTACGCACGGAACCATGAGTACGTTGCCAGTATTGCTCTTGTAGTTTTTGAGATACGGATAACGCTTTTGCATCTACATTTCTGGACGGTGTTTTCACCCAAAATTCCAATTCTGTAGCAGATGTAAAGATAACGTCAGCGATTTCATTAGCATCGATAAATTCCATGCCTTTCACTTGGTTCGCTTGTAATAATTTCATCAATTCTTCTTTTACATATTCACAGCTACGTTTTAAGATAGAACGAGAGTCTACATAACGATCACAGTGTTTTAAGAATGCTGGAATACGAAGTGTACCAGTTGGTTTGCCTGTTTTTTCATCAATATGTTCATAGTTATAGTCTACAAACCAATTCACACTTGGATCGCCCCACATATCTACACGAGCATTGTTCAATGTTGCAATATTAGTTAATACAACAGAGGAACCATCTGTTTGTACCGCACGGCCTTCAAAAAAAGATTCATAATCATCAAAGAATTGCTCCATTGGAATTTTTTCATCTGTATCATTACCTGCAAGATCAACCCCTACTAAAGATACAAAACGAATTTCTGGATGTTGTTCTAGTAAGGCAAGAACACCTTCTTTACCATATTGGCCTGCTGGAATGTAGTATAATAATTCTTTGCTCATGATAAACCTCCTCATAATAAACAAAAAGACTCTAAGAAACTATGTTTCTTAGAGTCCTCATTGACTTAGTATTATATTATGCGATTATAGTAACATAATCAATTAAGTCTGTCAACTCATTGGTTGACTTTTGCAAGTTCTTCTTTGACAATGGCATTGACTAACTTGCCATCTGCACAGCCCTTAGTCTTTGGCATTACCAATGGCATAAGGTCACCCATCTTAATCGGTGCAGTTAGGGTGGAAATCGCTTCTACCACAATGTGACGAATTTCTTCCTCACTTAATTGGGCAGGCAAATATTTTGCTAATACTTCCATCTCAGCTTTTACTTGAGCAATCAAGTCATCACGATGACCCTTCTCAAACTCAGCTAAAGAATCTTGACGAATTTTCATTTCCTTCGCTAATATAGCGATAATATCTGAATCTTCTAATTCAATTTTCTTATCGATTTCTGTATTTTTATGGCGCTATTTACCATGCGAATGACTGAAAGAGCAACCTTACCCGCTTCGCGAGCTTTCATAGCTTCTTTCATATCTGTTTTAAGCTGATCTTTTAAGGACATGTTGTACCTCCAAGATTGACTTACGCTTTGAATTTGCGTTTTCTTGCTGCTTCAGATTTTTTCTTTCTTTTTACGCTTGGTTTTTCGTAATGTTCGCGTTTGCGTACTTCAGATAAAACACCTGCTTTTTGGCAGGAGCGTTTAAAACGACGAAGTGCACTTTCAAGCGATTCATTTTTACCGACTTTAATTTCTGACATCTATATCCCCCCTCCAAAACGTATAATGGAAGTGCAGGTAATTTATATACGCACATACAGATATTATAAGCAGTTGACATATATTTGTCAAGCCTAGTCCCCTATACTCTCTAGGATTTTATCTTACCATGTCATTTCCATGCCCATACGATACATACGATCATCAATATACAAATCATGAACTTCACGATTTAATAGATTATCAATTCCTACATAGGCAGATAATCCATTATTCCATTTTTTATTGACACTGAAGTTTAATGTGTTAAAAGAGTATTCATTATAACTATTAGCGCCGCGATTTCGCGCTTCTTCAAAACCATATTTATGTGTAAAGCTATTCCACAATACAGCACTATATCCATTGGATTTATGGTCATCATAAATCAGCTGTAACGTGCTAATAGAACGCGGACGATTACTTAAACGTTCATTGGTGCTCATATCCTTAGCATCCACTAAATTATAAGTACCTTTTACCATGAATCGATTTGTGAATTTGTGACCTATGCTTAGTTCCATACCTTGAATTTTTGCTTTCCCTATATTGTAATATTGATGACGTTGTGCCACACCAGGTACATCAGATTCTATCTGTTTAGTATCTATTAGATTGCTTACTCGTGTATGATAATACGATGCTTTTCCAAATGTTTTACCCCGTTCTGCTTCTAAAGCTATATCAAACGACGTAGACGTTTCAGGCTTTAAATTTGGATTTCCTATAATATTCAATACACCCATAGGTGTCGTATGGAACATATTTAAGTACAATTCTGAAATACTTGGAGCTTTATATCCTTTTCCAAAGTTAAATTTCACCCGTGTATGTATATCAAATTCATAGACTACTCCCAATTTTGGTGTAATATTATGCCCAAATTGACTGTTGTTTTCATACCGAATTGCCGATGTTAATGAAAGTTTTAGAATCGGTCGCCATAAATCTTCTACAAATGTGGCCCAAGAATCATAATGA
>NZ_AFUJ01000013.1:0-70221 GCF_000221605.1 Veillonella sp. oral taxon 780 str. F0422
CCTAGTGATTAAAAATGGTGATGCTACCATTACCTTGAAACCTAAAAAAGAGGCAGAAGGTACTAATCCTGCTACACCAGCTACTGTCGATTTTGGCGATACAAAAGTAGTAGCATCTAACTTAGATGCGTCCATCAAATATCGTGCCAACGATGAAGCAGCAACAAATGCTAAATCTGTTAAATTAGCTGATGGCTTTAATTTCGTAGCAAGTACAGATGCTACGATTACTGCAGAAGGTCCTAAATCTGGCTTAGCTATTACCGCAGAAGATAATGGTAAAGTAACGTTTGGCTTAGACAAAGCGACTCGTGAAAAAGTTGACAATGCAGCGGATAAAAACTTAAGCAATTTAACTGATGCTGGTAAAAATAAAGTTAAAGAGTTGGCAGGCGAAGCAGCTAAAGCAGCAGTTACTGTAGCAGACGGTATTAACACCACTGTTACAACTGATACAACGACTACTACAGGTGTCACTACATATAAAGTAAATGCTAATGATACAACAGTAGCAGTGAATGCAGATAGCTTAGCTATTGCTGGTGGTGACCTAGATGCTACAACTAAAGTTCGTGCCTACACATTAGATTTATCTGACACAGTAAAAGCAAAATTAAATGCTATTAACAATGTAGGTGATACAGCATCTAATGGTCGTGATGGTGTGAATGGTACATCTGGTGCAACTGGTTTAACTGGTAAAGACGGCTTAAATGACAAAACGTTAACAGATAAAGTAAATGCATTACGTAATGGCGAAGCTGGATCTGTGGTATATACTAATGATGCTGGCGACCGTGTGGTAAAAGCAAAAGATGGTAAATACTACAAAGCTGATGAAGTAAAAGCTGACGGTACTGTAAAAACTGCTGAGGAAAACAAAGGTAAAAAACCAGAAGAAGTGACAACTCCACAAGCTCGTGTGGTAAATCCTAATGGTGAAACTACAGCGCCAACTACCTTGTCCAACATCGCAGATGGAAAAGTAGCAGCAGATTCTAAAGAAGCTGTGAACGGCGGACAATTGAACACTGTTAAAACTGATCTAGCTACTGCATTAGGTGGTGGTGCTAAAGTAGAAAATGGCACTTTCACAGGCCCTACATACAACATCACAAAAGATGATGGCACAGGTACAGAAGCAGTTAAGAATGTAGGCGATGCGATTAGTAAATTAGATGGTCGTATCAATAATGCAAATACTGCACTTGCTAATAAAGGATTAGATTTCACGGGCAATGACACAACAGATGCTGGTAAAGTACATCGTAACTTAGGTGAAACTTTAACAATTAAAGGTGCTGATAACTTCACACGCACAGATGCTGAAACAAACAACATCAAAGTTGTGAAAAATAACAATGATCTTGATGTGAAATTAGCAGAAAATCTTGGCAATATCAAAGAAATCGCTGGTAATGGTAAAGATAACCTAGTGATTAAAAATGGTGATGCTACCATTACTTTGAAGCCTAAAAAAGACGCAGAAGGTACTAACCCTGCTACACCAGCTACAGTCGACTTTGGCAATGCGAAAGTAGTAGCCCCTAATTTAGAGGCATCTATCACATATCGTGCTAATAGCGCAGAAGATGCAAATGCTAAGACTGTAACATTACAAAAAGGTTTGAACTTCGTATCTGGTGATGGTACAGCAGCTACTGCTGAAGCAGCAAAAGCGGGTATCACAATTGCAGCTGATAAAGATGGTAAAGTTGTATTCGGCTTGAATGAAGCAACTCGTAATGCTATCGATAATGCAGCAGATAAAAACTTAAGCAACTTATCTCAAGATGGTAAGGATAAAGTGGCTGATTTAGCAAAAACAGCAGCAAGAGATGCAGTAAAAGTTACAGCTGGTAATAATGTGACTGTAACATCTGAAACAAAAGATGGTAATACAACATACACTGTAAACGGTCGTGATACAACTGTAAAAGCAGCTGATAATGGTAGTGTTTCTGTTACTGGTGGTACTTTAAATGCTAAGGGTGAACGTGAATACACAGTAGATTTAACAGCAGATGCGAAAGCGGAACTGGGTAAGATTTCTGATCTAAATACACGCTTGGGCAGTGCAGAAGGCAAAATCACAACGCTTCAAGGTGATATGACGAAGGCAAAAGATGACATTGCTGCGAATACGAAAGCAATTGATGCTAATAAAGAAGCCATAGCTGCCAATAAAAATGCAATTGCTGACAATGCAAGAGATATTGCAGCCAATAGAAAAGATATCGATGCTAATAAACAAGGTATTGCAGAGAATAAAAAACAAATTGGCGAAAATGCAAAAGCGATTGCTAAAAATGCAGAAGATATCAAGAAAAATGTAGAAGATACTAAGAAAAATACCCAAGATATCAAGAAAAATGCAGATGCTATTAAAGCTAACACAGATCGTATTCAAACAGTAGAAAACCGTGTTACTACAGCAGAAGGCAAAATTACTACTAATGAAAAAGCAATTAAAGACAATGCATCCGCTATTCAATCTAATACAAAAGCAATTGGTGCTAATACAACAGCCATTGCAAAAAATGCTAATGATATCACAAAAGCAAATAAAGAGATTGAAAGCTTAAAAGGTAATTCTGCAACAAAAGATTTAAACAACCTGACAAATACTGGTAAGGATACAATTACTAATTTGATCAATGTAACAGGTGAACATGGTATTACTGTCACACCAAGTACTGATACAACTACTAGAGTAAAAACTTTCACAGCAAAATTGAATGACACAGTTACATTTGGTTCTGGTGATAAGAAAATTACTGTAGATGGTACAACAGGTACTGTTACAAGCAAAGCAGTAGCAGCTGATACAGTGAAAGCTAATACAGTAAATGCTAAGACAGTTCAATTAGGAGATTCTACAGGAACTAATACAACTGTTACAGCAGATGGTATAGCAGTAACGACTAAGAACCCTGATGGTACTACATCTAAAGTAGAAATCAAAAATGGTACAGTATCTGGTTTGACAAATACGAAGTGGGATCCAGCGAAAGTAGTGACTGAAGCAGATCGCAGTGTAGTGGCAACACAAGGTCAAGTGAAAGATGTAACGGATACCTTGGTGCGTGGTCGAGTATTTGTAGGTGATACTGGTAGCACAGTGACTGTAGGTTTAGGCGATACGTTGGCTATTAAAGGTGGATCTACTAAAGCATTAACTGATGATAACATTGGTGTAGTATCTACTGAGGCAAAAGATGGTAAACCAGCTACGATGACTGTGAAATTGGCGAAAGATGTGAAAATGAAAGATGGTTCCACATCCTACGACTACTACTTACCTGAAATAAAAACAAATCCAGATGGTTCTAAAGAAATTGTTAAGAATGCAGATGGATCTGTGAAACATCAATTAGGTAAAGATGGTAATCCGATTCGTCTAGTAACAACTACAGTCAATGGCGAAGGCATTACGATTGCACCAGTGAAAGGTTTAGATAAACCGACTGTTTCCTTAACAGCGGATGGTCTAGACAATGGTGGTAATCAAATTCATAATGTAGCAGCAGGTACAGCTAATACGGATGCAGCCACAGTAGGTCAAGTACGTGCAGCAGCACACGCTTTAAATAACCGTGTGAATGAGGCAGGTGCTCATGCAGCGGCATTAGCAGCTATGAATCCATTGAGCTATGATCCTCTTAAAAAATCTCAAGTCATGGCAGGCGTTGGCTCCTATAAAGGTAACAAAGCCTTAGCATTAGGTGTGGCTCATTATGCGAACGAAGATACTCTATTTAATGTAGGTGTTGCCGTTGGCGATGGAAGCAACATGGTCAATGCAGGTGTGACATATCGATTTGGCGGAGAATATAGTGCGGTTCCTGAACGTTACAAAGGCGGTCCAATTTCTTCTGTCTATGTAATGCAAGACGAAGTAAGTGCATTAAAAGCAGAAAATGCTGAAATGAAAGAGCAAATGAAAATGCTTATGGAACGTATTGAAATGTTAGCCAAAAAATAACTCAATAGGAGATAGCTTGTCGCTCTATGAAAGAATGGACATCACGTCGAAAGACGTGGTGTCCATTTTACTGTTAGAAATGGACTACAGTATGTAATAGTGATTTTTGTAAAATGATGAAATATGCAATATTGAAAAAACCGATGAAATGTATATAATTAAAAGTATAAAACATAATAGGATTTTAAAAGCGTTGAAACTCAATGCTTTTGTAATTGCATTTAAAGATTTAACGAAGTGTGCAGTATGGCATAATATAGACTTGGAGTGATAAAAAAGTTTTGAATATTACAAAAAGTGAATAAAATAATCAAAATTATACTAGTACTTTTAGTAAAGATATGTATAATAAGAAGTAGATAATGTATTTCTTTAAGATTGAAACATGTAAAAGTGATATGTTATTGACTATGTAGTGATGTATAAGTTACATCGATAAATGGGGCAGTTTATATTTAACAAATATAAATATATATATAGTTCAAGGTTTGATGACCAGAAAAAAGGAGGATTATCACAATGAACAAGTTATTCAAAGTTATTTGGAGTAAGTCTAAGCAGTGCTACATCGTAGTTTCAGAAGTAGCGAAAAACACCACAGGTAAAAAGAAGATTGCCGTAGCTAGTGTATTAGCAGCCTTGGCAGTGAGTGCACAAGTGGCAACTGTACAAGCGGCAATTCCTGAGGGGACCGTAAAAGATGGTGCAGAAATAGCATTAGGTACTAAGGTTGAAGTAGGCGGAGATAGCTCTGTAGGTGTTGGTAAAAATATCACTGTTACGAAGCGATTTTCTGTAGCAATGGGGAATGGAATCACTGCCAGTGCAGAAAATGCAGTAGCTATTGGTTCTGGCGCCAATTTTGGGAAAGTACAAGCTTTAGGTAGTGATAGTGTTGCCATCGGTACTCGTGCAGAAGCAGGTATGCAAAGTTCTATCGCCATTGGTCGTTTAAGTCGTGCTGTCACAGGTGAAAGAGGCGTGGCCATCGGTAATGAAGCAGTTACGACAGCTTTGTCTGCTATTGCGATTGGTAACAAAGTGAATGCTACGAAGGACACGGCTATTAGTATTGGTAACCAATCCAACGCCACTGGAACAGCAGCAGTTGCCTATGGTAACCAAGCGCAAGCCACAGCAGATAGCACAGTAGCAGTGGGTGATCAATCGAAAGCTACAGTCGCTAATGCTACAGCAGTTGGTAAATCCAGTGAAGCTACAGAAGATAGTGCATTAGCAGCTGGTAATGGGGCTAGTGCTTCCGCAACAGGTGCAGTGGCAGCAGGTAAAAATGCATCTGCTAGCGGTGTGCAATCCATTGCTATCGGTAGTGCTGGTGCTGATGCAGCAGAAGCACCAACGGCGTCTGGAACGCAATCTATTGCGATTGGATCTAAAACAGTAGCTAATAGTGGTAATGCCATAGCCATTGGTTCTAGTGCTAAAGCAACAGGTACTGGAGCTGTATCCATTGGTTTATCTACATTTGCAAAAGAACATGGTGCCACAGCTATTGGTACTAATGTAAACGTAGAAACTAATAAAGCAGTCGGTATTGGTTTTGATATCAATGTACGTCAAGCCGGTGCTACAAATATTGGTTATAAGTCTGACAATTATGCCAACCAAGCAGTTGCTGTTGGTGCACGAAATAGTGTGGATGCAAATGCTCAATATGGTACAGCAGTTGGTTACTTTACACGTGTATCAGCAAAAAATGCTGTAGCAATTGGTTCTAGTAATGATAATAATGGTAATAGTGATGTAGGCAAAGTATTGGCTTCTGGAGTGAGTGCCGTGGCCATTGGTACATCGGCTCATGCAGAAGCGGAAAATGCTATCGGTATTGGTACAAAAGCGAAAGCAGCTTTAGCGAACTCTGTCGCATTAGGTGAAGGATCTACTACTACTGAAGCGGATGGCACAGCTACTACTGGTTACTTAACAAAAGATGCTGTAAATAACACTGATCATGGCGTTGTTTCTGTAGGTAATGGAAGCAGTATCACTCGTCGTATTCTAAGCGTAGCAAGTGGTACTAATGATACTGATGCAGTCAACGTAAAACAATTAAAAGCATTACGCAATAACACAGTAAGTACAGTAAGTGTAGTAAATGGAACAAGCACTACAGATTTAGTGCCTACAACAACTGAAGGTGATGCAGAAGCTCATAAAGTAAAATTAGTAGCTGGTAAAAATATTACTTTAACAGCGAATGGCAATGCTGTAACGATTGCATCTAAGAGTGAAGTAAACTCTATTACAAGTAGTAATGGGGATGCAATTTCTGTAACGACTGGTGCAGATGGTAAAGTAACTGTAACACCTAACTTGGCTAATGACGTGACTGCTAGTGGTGATGCGAATAAGCTTGTTACGGCAGGCAAAGTAAAAGAAGCATTAGATAAAAAAGTAAATAAAGATGATCTAACTACAGAATTAAATAAAAAAGCAAATGCAGCAGATGTTACTAATTTAACAAACAATAAACTAGATAAATCCGCTGAGTTACATGTTAAAAAGGGTTCCTATGCGGTAAATAGTGACGGTAGTGTTACATTAGATAAAGTAGATGGAACCGGTACTGTCAAAACAGAAGAAGCTGTAACAATCACTGGTATTGCAAGTAAAACTGCTTTAGAACATTTAAAAACAGAAGTAGATAAAAAAGCAAGTAAAGCTGATTTAGATACAAAAATTGGTGAAGTCAACGCTGAATTAGCTACGAAAGTAAGTGATGATACTTTCAGAGAAGAAATGGCTAAAAAGGCTGACTTAAAAGCCATTAATGACTTGAAAGATGTATTATCTGGCAAAGTAGATGGTGCAGCACTTGATAAAATGGTAACTGCCTTAGGTAATAAAGTTGATGAAACTGAATTAAATGAACGTTTAAAAACAGAAAAAGCTGAAAATGCGGCAGCTCTTAAAAAGGCTGTAGATGAAGCAAAAGCAGCTGCTAATACGGGTGTCAATGATTTAAAAGAAGGCAAACTTGATAAATCTGCTGAATTACACGTGGTAAAAGGCGAATATGAAGTAGATAATGACGGTACTGTGACATTGAAAAAAGCAAATGGTGAAAATACTGAAATTGCTGATGAAAATGTTACGATTAAAGGCGTTGCCTCTAAAGCAAAATTAGATGAAGTAGCCGGTAAAGTCACTGCAGCTGAAGGTGATATTACTAAACTAAAAGCTGGTGTGGAAGAGAATAAAAATGGCTTAGATGATCTAAAAACTAAAGTAGATACTGTAGAAGGAACTGCTAATAAAGCAAAAGAGGATCTCGCGGGATTAACCACTAAAGTGGATGGTATCGATGGAAAAGTGACGGCACAAGGTGAAAAAATCGCTGCTGCTGATGAAAAAATTGCAGCCATTGAGAAAAATATTACTGATAACGTAGTAACGAATGATGCTATGGCAGGTAAATTAGAGGCCTTAAAAACTGACTTAGGTACTAATACAACATTGTCCTTCGCTGGCGATACAACAATCGATGATAAAGGTACAGAATCAGCTGACGATGATAATACTAGTGCCACTAAATTATCCTTGAACTTAAAAGAGAAAACCTTAAAAGTAAAAGGTGCCACTGATGAGCTCACAACGGAAGCTAAAGGCGACACCATTACAGTTGGTTTATCTGATAAAGTAAAAAAGAGTTAGCTAACATTTCTAAATTAGGGGACACAGCTGCTGATGGACGTGATGGTAAAGGTGCTACAGGTAAAGCGGCAGATGATCCAGATGCTACGGCAGCTGATAAAGGATTAACTGGTCAAGATGGCTTGAATGGTAAATCCTTGACAGATAAAGTCAATGCATTACGTAATGGTGAAGCTGGATCAGTAGTGTACACGGATGATCAGGGCAACCGTTTAGTGAAGGCAAATGATGGTAAGTATTACAAAGCTGATCAGGTAGATAAAGATGGTAATAAAATTGGCGCTGCAAAACCAGTAGATTCTGATAAATTGCAAGCTAGTGTAATGAATCCAGATGGTAAAGGTGGCCCAACTACATTATCTAATTTGAAAGATGGTAAGATTGCTGAAAACTCTAAAGATGCAGTGACTGGAAATCAGTTGCATGCAGCCAAAGCTGAAGTTGCTAAATATCTTGGCGGTGGTGCGACTGTAGATGAGAATGGTAATGTAACAGAACCAACTTTTACAGTAAAAGATAAAGATAATAAAGATGTTGCGGCTCATAATGTAGGCGATGCATTGTCCACCATGAATGAACGTTTAAACAATGCTCATTCTGCGGCAGCGGCCGATATTACGCAATTAAAAAATATGGAAGGACTTACTGAGGCTGGCAAAAATAAAATCAAAGAATTAGCTGGCGAAGGCGTCGATGTTAAAGGTGATAAAAACATTACTGTTACTTCTACAATGGAAAATGGAGTTAAAACATTCCATGCAACATTGAGTGAAAAAGTTACACTTGGTAAACATGATGCAAATGATCCTGATGGAGATCATGCTAATGATCCAGGCGTAGAACTTGATGGACACGAAGGAACTATTGTGGCTGGTGATCCAAATGGTAAAACAGCTGTTAAAATCGATGGTAAAGATGGTAGTGTTACAGCTGGAACAGGCGACAAGGAAGTTAAGCTAGATGGTAAAGATGGTAATGTGACTGTAGGCACTGGTGATACGCAAGTTAAATTAGATGGACCTAAAGGAACTGTATCTACTGGTAAAGGTGACAAAGAAGTTAAAATGAATGGTGCTGATGGCACTATTACAGCTGGTGACGGTGCAAACGGCAAACAAGTTAAACTTGATGGCAAAGACGGTAGTGTACAAGCAAACAAAGTAACTGCAGGTAAAGGTGATAAAGCCGTATCTTTAGATGGCGATAAAGGTACTATTACAGCTGGTAAAGGTGCAAATGCTGTTGCTATCAATGGTACAGATGCCACTATTAAAGCCGGTACAGGTGAAAACCAAGTAGGTATCAACGGTAAAGATGGTAGCGTAACAGCTAAAACGGTAACCGCAAAAGATCTAAATGCCAATACACTTACTTTAGGTGATAAAAATTCTCCTGAAGCTGTAAAAATGGATGGTACTAAAGGAACTATTACAACAGGTAAAGATGCAAAAGCTATTGAAGTAAACGGACATGAAGGAACGATTACTCTAGGTAAAAAAGACGGTGATACTAAAGTAGAATTGAATGCTGAAAAAGGTAGTGTAACAGCTAATGTTGGTACATTCGGTGCTCCAGCAGATGCAAACGGTGTTCCTAAAAATACAGGTTCTGCTACATCTATGGATAAAGATGGTTTCTCTGTAACATCTAAAGATGAAAATGGTAATGTATCCAAAGTAACAATCAAAGATGGTCGTGTAAGCGCTGGCGATCCAGTAGATGATAAAGGCATTCCTACAAAAGAAGGTTCTGCTGCATCTATGGATAAAGATGGTTTCTCCGTAGCAACAAAAGATGCAAAGGGCAATGTATCTAAAGTAGATATCAAAAATGGTGGTATCACAGCGGGTGCTCCAGCAGATGCGAATGGTGTTCCTACAAAAGAAGGCGTTAATACTACAACTATCAATGATAAAGGATTGTCCGTAGTCAGCAAAAATGCGGATGGTACAGTATCTAAAGTAGAAATCAAAGATGGTAAAATCACTGGCTTGAATGGTTCTGATTACAACAACTACAAAAAAGATAAAGATGGTAATGTTGTAAAAGATAAAGATGGAAATCCTGTAGTAGATAGTTCTGTGAAAATGGATGGTGCAGGTCTTAACATTACTCCAAGTACAGGTGATCCTACGAAATCTGTAAGCTTAACAAAAGACGGATTAAATAATGGTGGTAATCGTATAACCAACCTTGCTCCAGGTGTTGCAGATACAGATGCAGTTACTGTTGGTCAAGTCAAAGAAGTGACAAATAAACTTGGCGCTGCTTTAGAAAAAACTTCCCAACGTGTAAGCGAAGTTGGTGCACATTCTGCAGCATTAGCAGCGATGAATCCATTAAGCTACGATCCATTGAGAAAATCTCAAATCATGGCAGGTATCGGTTCTTATGATGGAAATCAAGCATTAGCATTAGGTATTGCACACTATGCAAATGAAAACTTCATGTTCAATGCAGGATTCACAATGGGATCTGGTAAGAGCATGGCAAACATCGGTGCAACATATCGTTTCGGTACTGGTGATGACGACAATATCCCAGAACGTTACAAAGGTGGTCCAATCTCCTCTGTATATGTAATGCAAGATGAAATTTCTGCATTAAAAGCAGAAAATGCTAGAAAAGATGCAGAAAATGCAGAAATGAAAGCACAAATTAAAATGCTTATGGAACGCATGGGGATGGCATAAAACTAAATATCAATAGTTAGTACTAAATTATGCATACCAAAAAGTGGGTACCAACGTCGAAAGACGTGGTACCCACTTTGCTTTGATACTTTGTGTAATTTAATTTTGATAACTACTTAATATCCCATTCTTTAGTAGCCTCCTCAAATGTTAGGAACTTCATAGAATCTTTTTCTTGTAAATATTCATTAATGATAGATACATCGTAGTGGTCTTCAATTTCTTCTAATAGCATTGCTTTTATATATTGAGAGATATTCAGCCCTTTATTTTCAATGTGCTGACGAACTAGATTGTATTCACTTTCAGTAAGATGTATAGATATATTAGTCATAAATATCACTCCTTTTCTTATAGTTATTGTAAAATAGAGTGGTGCATTGTCAAGGAAATAAATGCAATAGGATTAGAAAGGAAATATCAGGGGTTAGTGTAAAACGCTTGTAGGGAGGTTAATGTAAACCCTTTATAGGGAAGTTAGTATACTTTATGAGAAAATAAAATAGAAAAAATTCAATAAAAGTGTTAGAATAGAGTCAAATCATATCCTGTATTAATTATAATATATGTAATATCGTTATGAGATCTAGGAGGTTATGATGAATACAGATAATACAAATAATAAAAAGAATATTAAAATTATTACTAGTGAGAATAATAAGGAATTAGAAAAAAGGCTTAAAGAACTTTCACAAGAATTGATTGTAGAAAATTATGAATTATATAAAGAATTAGAGAACTGCTAATGGATAAAATTATTCATCTCTTGTTACAAGATATACTAAACTTTCATTCTGATTTGGAAAGACAGTTTGTACTTTTACCTGGAATAAGGAATATTGGATTATTAGAGTCAGCTATCTCTACAGCGTTTCAATCTTTTGGTGGATATGACTTATATCCTACAGTACATGAGAAGGCAGCACAATTATGTAGAGGAATAGCAAAGAATCACCCATTTATAGATGGAAATAAACGAACTGCATTACATTGTATGTTTATATATTTAAAGGCCAATGGATATATAATTAATACTACTCTAGAAGAAAAGAAATCTTTAATTATTGATATAGCTTCTGGTGAGAAGTCTTTTGAAGACATTGTTAATTGGCTTCGTGTGTATGCAGAAGAAATATGAAAAATAATATGTTTATCTCTAAAAGAAATTTGCACATATAATAGAAAAAACTCCCCTAAAGTGCTAGAATGAAATCAAATAATAGTCTGTATTACTGTTAATATTAGAAAGGAGTTTCTATGGCAATCGAGATTGGACAAGTTGGTATGGCTACGGTGGTAGTGGAAGCTAACAACACAGCGGAGTACATGGGTAGTGGTACCTTACCTGTGTTTGCTACACCTGCGATGGTAGCATTAATGGAGAAAGCAGCCTATACAGGGCTTCAAGGTGATTTAGGAGACGGTGAAGGATCCGTGGGGATTCGCATAGAAACAAGCCATGAAGCAGCTAGCCCATTAGGTGCAACTATAACTGCAATGGCAACGGTAGTAGCTGTTGATGGTAGAAAAGTAACCTTTGAGGTAGTCGCTAAAGAAGGTGAAAAAGTTATCGGCCGTGGCACACATGAACGGTTTATTATTAATAATGAGAAGTTCATGGCCAAGATCGTCACTGGTTAAGTTATGTAGCCTGTGGCGTTTGTAACTAAATTATATAAAGGGAAGAGCAGTGCATATTCCTTCGCAAACGGTATTTCATAATGTTTGCTCAGGAACACGCACTGCTCTTCATATATTAGTGCTATTTGGATAGTAAAGAACGCCACAAGGCTACTACACATAAGGGCGTTCCTCATGAGATTTACTTTTAAAAATATAAACAATTTGCACAAAATATGCTATACTTATAAACAAGAGAGTCAGTAACGTGTGTTGGGCTCGTCTCTTCCTATAATGGGAGGAGGTGATACTATGACACCATTTGAATATTTATCTTTATTGATACAATTTCTTATGCTTGTTATAGCATTTTTAACTTACTTAAACATGTAAGTGAAAAGCCTAACGAATGAGGTCTAGCCACCTCAACACGTTAGGCAATTTTCGTTCTCAAGCATTTTCGAGATGAGCCTAACGCCTTCGACACGTTATTGGCTCTCTTTTGTTATGTCTAGTATACCATACTTTCAAGGGTATGACAAATTATTTACGAGGGATACGGCGTAGGATCGGGATTAATAGCAAGGCTACTAAGATGCCGATGCCACTAGTTAGGAAGGATGCAGGGAGTCTTGTGACGGCAGCGATATAGCTATCCAGTACAACCCACCATGCTACGAAGTACCCTGCAGCTGTCCAAATAGCACCTACTAGCATAGCTAATAAGATGCGAGGGGTAGATATGGAACGAGCAGGAATGGAAGGTCTCCAACCTACTGTTAATACACCTACAATCACGCCCGCTAGTCCTTTGATTACGATGGAGAATAAGGTGTATTGGGAATGGCCCATGATGAGGTCAAAAATGCCAGACCCGATGGCGCCAGCGAGCCCTGCATAGAATCCGCCGAATACGGATGCTATGGAGAATAGGGCAGCGGAACCAAGATGTACCATGGCACCTGTTGGTAAAGGTACTTTAATAGTCGTAAACACGATGCATAAGGCAGATAATAATCCGATATAGATAATATCTTTTGTTGTGGATCTTGAGCTAGTAGATATAGCCGGTTGTGTATGCTGAGACGTTGCTGTGTTAGTAGATTGGGTCATATCATTGTTTGTTTTGTACGTGTTCATGAAACCTCCTTATTGTGGGTCTGGAATAGAAATTAAACGATCTAATAATAATTCAAGCGCTAAGCCGTCACGAAGAGAACCGATTGTTTTGTGGGTGAATTTGACTGCCTCTGTAGTAAATTGACCGGCAATGCGAGATGCCTCTTCTGGTGTATAGCCACGTAATACGAGGGCTGTTAAAATAGCTGTGAAAGTATCCCCTGTGCCGTGGGCTTTCACCTGTACTAATGGATTGGATACCCAAGTGATAGTATCTGTACTACCCCGATAGATGGCGATGAGGGCGGAATCCTCAGATGGTAAGCTAGATAAGACCACATATTCTGGGCCTTGCGCATGTAAGCGGCGACACATATCATAGATAACCTCTTCCGATTGCGGTGTAGGGTCATAGGGCATGTCTAAGAGGAAACAAGCCTCTGTGTAGTTCGGCTTAATGATGAAAGCTTTGGTGATGAGTTTACGCATTTCTTTCACCATTTCCTCGTTGTAGATGGAGTAGAGTTTGCCGTCATCTGCCATAGCGGGATCTACGACAACTAATTTATCTTTGCCGAATCGTTCGATGGCATCTTCAACAAGACGAATTTGCTCAGGTGATGCGAGGAAACCACTTTGGATGGCGTCGAAAGTGATATTATTTTTATTCCAACAGTTGTAGAAACTTTCAAGGTGATCAGTAATGTCCACCATTTCAAAATTAGGATATTCTAAATGATTGCAAAGTACCGCTGTTGGTAATGGGATAGGTTGGCACCGTAAAGCGCTCACTAAAGGTATGAATACAGTTAGTGAACAACGGCCTACAGAGCTCATATCTTGTATAGATAAGATAGTAGGTACATGATTCATGGGATATACTCCTTTTTTTTAGTATTAGAATACTATTAGTATACACTTTCACAGTGTCATGCGTAAATACACAGAAAATATAAAAATAGCAGGACAGATGTTTAAAAACTAGAAATTATTGTCATGTTAACGTATAATAAAAGGATACATAACGTTAGTTTGGAGAATGAATATGAGTGTTTTAACTGTAACCAATGTAACCCATGGATTTGGGGCAAGACAAATACTAGATGATGCCTCCTTCCGTTTGCTGAAAGGCGAACACGTAGGCCTGATCGGCGCTAACGGAGAAGGAAAGTCAACATTTTTAAATATCATAACAGGCCACTTGATGCCTGATGAAGGAAAAGTGGAATGGTCCAATCAAGTGACGGTGGGCTATTTGGATCAGCACAGTGTATTAGAGAAAGGGATGACCATTCGTGATGTATTACGAGGGGCTTTCGATTCTCTATACGGTATTGAACAACAATTGCAAGATGCCTATTTAGAGATGGGCGATTGCTCTGAGGACAGAATGAATGAGCTTATGGAGCTCACTGGAGAGTGGCAAGAGATGCTAGAGCAGCGTGGATTCTATGAAATCGATGCTACCATTGAACGAACAGCGCAGGGTTTGGGCTTGATGGATATCGGTCTAGACCGTGATGTGATGGATCTCAGTGGTGGTCAACGGACGAAAGTGTTGCTCACAAAGTTGTTGTTAGAACAACCTACTATACTGTTGTTGGACGAACCGACAAACTATTTAGACGTGGACCATATTAAATGGTTGCAAAACTATTTACAAAATTATGAAAATGCCTTTATCTTAATCTCTCATGATGTGGAGTTTTTAAATTCTGTGGTGAATGTGATTTACCATATTGAACAAGCTCAGCTCACACGATACACAGGAGACTATTACCAATTCCTAGCTGCCTACGAAGTAAAAAACAACAAGCCTTACGTGCCTATGAGCGACAACAGCAAGAAGTGGCAGATATGAAGGATTTCATTCAGCGAAATAAAGCCCGTGTAGCGACTCGTGGTATGGCAAACTCGAGAGCAAAGCGGTTAGAAAAAATGGAAATCTTGGAGAAACCACAAGAAAAGATAAAACCATCTTTTGGATTTAAAGAGGGACGCACCCCAAGCCGTTTTATTGTGGATGCGAAGGATCTTGTCTTGGGCTATGATGAGCCCTTGACACGACCAGTTGAAGTAGTCATTGAGCGAGGGAAAAAAATTGCCATCCAAGGTGTGAATGGGTTAGGTAAAACAACCTTATTAAAAACCTTATTAGGTATGATTCCAGCTCTATCTGGCAAGATAGAAAAAGGTGAGTTCTTACAAATTGGATATTTCGCTCAAGAAGACAGTCGAGATAATTCTAAAACGGCTTTAGACTATATTTGGGATGCCTATCCGTCCTTGACTAATTCTGAGGTGCGTGCGGCTTTGGCTCGTTGTGGACTTACCAATGAGCATATTACCAGTCAAATGCGCGTCTTATCTGGAGGGGAAAATGCAAAAGTTCGCCTATGTAAATTGATGCAAGAGTCCTATAATGTGCTTGTCTTGGACGAACCGACGAACCATTTAGATGTGGATGCAAAAGCAGAATTGGCACGGGCATTACAAGCTTTTAAAGGGACCATAGTCCTAGTTTGTCATGAGCCTGAGTTTTACGAATCTTGGGTAACGGATATTTGGACTATCGAAGATTGGACCACGAAAATTATTTAGGAGATGACTATGAAAGAACAAGCTATAATGGGTGTGCGCCAATTATTAGAAGGTCTTGATATCAATTTAGAGACAAAGGGCATGACAGATACGCCCAAACGTGTAGCTACGCTGTTTGAAGGCTTGTTTTCTGGGTGTCATAGCACTGGAAAAGAGGCATTAGGTGATGTGTATCCTACGGAGCATACTGGCCTTGTATCAGTGAATCATATCCCCTTTTATTCGATTTGCGAACATCATTTAATGCCTTTCTATGGCAAAGTACATATTGTGTATCAACCACGAGATGGTAAAGTATTTGGCTTGGGCCGATTGAAAGCATTAGTGGATGTCTATGCCAAGCGCCCACAATTACAAGAACGATTGACCCATGACATTGCCACATCTTTAGTGGAAGATGGCGATGTATTGGGTGCCATGGTAATGGTAGAAGCCACCCATTTATGCATGCTTATGAAAGGTGAAGTGGCACAGGAAACTGTAGCAAAAACAATACTGGCTACAGGTATATTAGAACCCATGGGGACATTACGCGAGGAAGCATTGGTGTTATTAGGAGGTAACGATCATGTTTAAGTACCGCAAGTACAACTGGCAAGATGGTAAACAATTAGAGCTAAAAGACCGTACATTAATTATGGGAATTTTGAATGGAACTCCAGATTCTTTTTCTGATGGAGGTCGTTACAATACTTCTGACACAGCCGTAGCCCATGCAAAACTAATGATAGAACAAGGGGCAGATATTCTTGATGTAGGCGTAGAATCTACGCGTCCTGGGCATACACAAATCTCTGAAGCAGAAGAATTAGAGCGTATGAAAGAAGTACTGTTGCCAGTTCTAGAATGCTCTACTGTACCTGTATCTGTGGATACATACCGAGCAGAAACAGCTGATTTTGCCTTATCGCAGGGGGCTCATATATTGAATGATATATGGGGCTTAAAATATGATAAGGACATGGCAGCGGTAGCGGCAAAATATGATGTGCCAGTCATTATTATGCATAACCAAAATAGTACTGATTACGATGACATTATCGATGATATGAAGGCATTTTTCTTCTCCTCGGTGGATCTAGCTTTGAAAGAAGGAGTAAAACCACAAAATATTTGGCTTGATCCAGGCATTGGTTTTGGCAAAGATTATGCTCAAAATGTGGAAGTGATCCAACGGTTAGGAGAAATTACAGTGTATGAATATCCTGTCTTATTAGCGCCTAGCCGTAAGCGTTTCATCGGAACCATACTAAATGATATTCCCGTGGATCAACGAGATGAAGGAACGGTAGCTACTTGTATTACAGGGATGATTCAAGGTGTAGATATGGTGCGAGTTCATAATGTGGAAATGCATAAGAGGGCAATTACCGTAGCAGATGTACTATTACGAGGTGAGTAATGGACAGAATTAATTTGAGAAACATGGCATTCTATGGGTATCATGGTAATCTACCAAGCGAAAATGAATTAGGTCAACGATTCTTTGTGGATATTTCTATTGGTGTAGATTTGACGAAACCTGGACAATCTGACAGTATTGAAGATTCTATTAATTATGCAGATGTATACGAACGGACAAAAGCTATTGTAGAAGGACCGTCACAACGACTGATTGAACGGGTGGGTACACTCATTGCAGATGATTTATGGAATACCTATCAAGGGATTGTAGGACTTTCAGTGACAGTACGCAAGCCAGAAGCGCCGATCCCCGGTGTGCTAGATTATGTAGAAGTAGTGATTACACGAGGGCAATTATAATGTATACCTATTATATTGGTATCGGTTCTAATCTAGGTGACCGAGAAGGATATTTAGCATTTGCGGTGAATCAACTAGTAGGTATACAAGGTGTAACTAGTGTAGAGCATTCGAACTGGATAGAAACGCCACCATGGGGGCCAGTGGAACAAGGACCATTTTTAAATGGGATTCTGAAAGTAAAGTCCACCTTAGAACCTCTGACCATGCTAGAAACTATATGGCATATTGAGCGTTTAGCGGGTAGACAGAGAGAGATCCATTGGGGACCTAGGACATTAGATTTAGATATTGTGTGGATAGAAACTGAAGCAGGTCAAGTTGTGTGTGTAGAAGAACCTAAATTAGTGGTACCTCATCCCTATTTTTGGGAACGCCAATTTGTGTTGGAACCGTTGCGAGAGGTGTATCATCACTTTTCCTATGAAGGAGTATCTATTTCTGATCGAATAGAAGAGTTACGAGTATTGGAGTCTTAACAGACATTACACATAGCCTATCGTATTTACTTAGGCCTGTTGGTATTACGACAACAGTATATCTGCAGTATAGGATAGGAATAGATAAAGGAGCATATTATATGGGTTCTTTTTTAGAAAAGGATGGGTAAAATTTATCCTTCTCATGTTTATATTTACAGCTATTACATCACCTATCGTGGTGTTGTTTGGCCCTTTTGATAACATTAAACGCACCGTAGTAGGCGCTATTTTACGGTCTCGACATCCACATTATATTACGTGGCTCTATACGCCTGAAGAAATACAAAAAATTGTGGGTACAGTTGGGACTGGTGAAAACCAAGAATTATTTAAGTTTGATGTAAAAGAAGATACTACATTGAATTTGCGTAAAATTGAGTCTAATCGGTATACGGGATATTTACTAGAAATTCCAGATCCACGAAGAGTTCAGGTAGCTACAGCACCTCATCTTAATGAAAAAGGCGAGACGACTAGTAATATTGCTCGTTTAAATGGGGCAGTAGCGGCTATTAATGGGGGTGGATTCCATGACCCTAATGGGACAGGAACAGGGCGTTCTCCGTATGGATTTATCCTGCATGATGGAGAGTATGTATTAGGTAAAGATGTAGGACCTGATGAAGATGTAGATTTCATTGGTTTTACGAAATCTGGTAACTTAATTGCTGGTACGTACAACAAGCGTGAATTGAAAGAGATGGGAGCCAAAGAAGGTTTAACTTTCGGTCCACCGCTTATCGTAAATGGTAAGAAGATGATTACTGATGGTGATGGTGGCTGGGGCATTGGACCTAGAACAGCCATTGCTCAAAAGAAAGATGGGACGGTCCTATTCTTAGTCATTGATGGACGTCAAGCCTACTCTGCTGGAGCTACTTTGCGTGATGTGCAAGATATTTTATACCAAGAAGGGGCTGTGATTGCTGCCAATCTGGATGGTGGTTCTAGCACCACGTTGTTCTATAATGGTAAAACTGTGAACAAGCCTGCAGATTTGTTAGGTGAACGCATGATTCCTACTGTATTTATCGTGAAATAGGAGAGTCTATGAATACCTTTGGAAAAGTAACAACAGCCTTTTTGCTAGGCTTAGTTTTGCAAGGTGGTGTCTACCTGTATTTAGACCAAGTATACTTAGCGCCTACTACAAATTTTCAGGTGATCAATGGCGAGGAAGTAGATAAAAACTTTCCAGATGTGAAAGAGGGAACTCGCTATTACTCTCATGACCATAAATATATGGCTGTAGTGGAACAAAATCGTGTGGATATATATACGGCTGGTAAAGAAGCTCCTGTTACTTTGGATTTAAAAGAACGGGAAGTATCTTATTTTGAATGGATGTCAGATCGTAATTTAGCCATTGTTGGTTTATTTGGTGGCCGTCATAATGATGTGATGTTAGCTCGCATTGACCCAGAAGCACCAGAACATGAAATTGATACAACTATTAATTCTGTTCCTAATGGATCGCGTATTACAGATGTGGCGTACTCTGCGGCAACGAATGTAGTCTACATGAAGGTCCGTGTCGGAGATGGTGCATATCGTGTATATCGTACAGATGCAAACTATGATACGCGTCGTGTCTATATGCAAGCTTCTGATATTGGGCGTATCGGCATGTTCTACAATGAAGATCGATTCTTCTATGATAATGTACGTACTGGAGATGTATTTATGTTCAATGGTACAGAAGGTGGATGGCGTGCCATCAACCCTCCAGGAAAATTCCGTTTAATCGGTGTTACCCAAGGACAATTGATTTACATTGTTAAAGTTGATGATAAAAATCGTGCCTTAGAGGCCTATGAAGGTAAACTAGGGGTAGGTTTTAATAAAGTTTATACCTATGATAACCCAACAGAATTATCAGAAATTACTGTAGATTCTATCTTAAAGGATAAAGAGACTGCTAAAGATAGCGGTTCTTCTGAGAAAAAGCAATAAAGAATTATACGATACATGTAACTTTCAGTAATAAAATTCACTGTCTTTCATAAAAAGCTATAACAATTAGTCATAATAGAAACAAAATTGTGGGATATATGGAAAGAAGGAACTAAAAAATGGCGAAATTTAAAATCCAAAAAGGATTAAGTGATGCGGACATGATGAAAGGGTTTGTGGAAACAGAAACCTTTGAGACTGCTATATTGAAAGATAATGCCAGTACAGGTAACAAACTAGGGGCCAAAGTAAAGTCACATAAAACGGAAGATGATTTTTATCAAGAGTTTTTAACAGAGCGGATAAAAACAGAAATTGGCAAGTTGTTGCTAGCGATAAAAATGGATTATTTTAAAGAGGATGTAAAAGACTTTTCTATTCAGGTAAAACGAAATGGTCAACATATTGTGTTAGAAACAGCGCCTAAAAAAGTGAAATAGATATACATCAGTTGACAATGAATATCGAAACAAAAGTGGTGAAATTCCTCTAAAATAGTGGATATACATGTAACTACATCGATAAAATTCATATGATTAAAAAGCATGTATTTAGGTTGACAAAGATGGCGTTTAGTAGTCTAATATAGTTATGTACATTATACATGAGATAACTGTTACTCATGTATTTAATAATTCCCTTTCTATCAGGTGGTAGAGTCTTGATAAAAAAGGGTCAATGTGAAGGAGAAGGATTATGAGTGCAAAAAGAGTAAGATTAGTAGAAACAGTTCTTCGTGATGGTCATCAATCTATCTTGGCTACACGTATGCGTATGAGCCATATGCTTCCAGCATTACAACAATTGGATGAAATTGGTTATGATGCTTTGGAATGCTGGGGTGGTGCAACATTCGATAGCTGTATCCGTTTCTTGGATGAAAACCCATGGGAACGTCTTCGTACATTAAAAGCAAACTTAAAAAACACACCATTGCAAATGTTACTTCGTGGCCAAAACTTATTGGGTTACAAACATTATGCTGATGATGTAGTAGAAGCATTCGTTCGCAAAGCAAAAGAAAACGGTATGGACCGCATCCGTATTTTCGACGCATTGAACGACCCTCGCAACATGCGTGCTGCTATCGAAGCTGGTAACAAAGCAGGTGTTCATGTACAAGGTACTATGGTTTACACAATCAGCCCTGTACACACTAACGAAAGTTTCGTAAAAGTAGCTAAAGAATTGAAAGAAATGGGTATTGATTCCCTTTGCATCAAAGATATGTCCGGTTTATTAGCTCCATACGATGCAGAATCCTTAGTAAAAGACTTGCGCAAAGAATTTGGCGAAAAATTCGATATCGATTTACACAGCCATTTCACTTGCGGTTTAGCATCTGCTACATACTTAAAAGCAGTAGAAGCTGGCGTTGATATCATCGACACTGCATTGAGCCCATTCGGCCATGCAACTAGCCAACCTGCTACTGAATCTATCGTTGAAATCTTCAAAAACACTCCATACGATACTGGTTTAGATCTTGCTAAAATGCGTGAATTAGCTACATACTTCCGTGGCGTTCGTAAAGAAATCGCTGATGAATTCGGTTTAACTCCAGCTCATGAAGTATTACCAGAAGTTCGTCATTACCAAATCCCTGGTGGTATGTTATCCAACACTCAAAACCAATTAAAAGAAATGGGTATGGCTGACAAATTCTTCGACGTAATGGATGAAATGCCTCGCGTTCGTGAAGATCTTGGTTTCCCTCCATTGGTAACTCCAACATCTCAAATCGTTGGTACAATGGCTATGATGAACGTGTTGTTCCAATCCCAAGGATTGCCTCGTTACAACACTACACCAGCTGAAGTAAAAGACCTAGTTCGTGGTAAATACGGTCAACTTCCAGCAGCTGTAAAACCAGAAATCAAAGAATTAATCATTGGCGACGAAACTCCTATCACTCATCGTCCAGCTGATGATGTAGCTCCAGAAATGGAAAAAATGCGTGCGGATCTTGAAGCTAAAGGCTTTACTGGTGTAACAGAAGAAGACGTATTAACATACGCTATGTTCCCAGAAGTAGCTCTTCAATACTTCGAAAAACATGCAACACCTGTAACTCAAAAAGTATTGAACTACAAAGGTGAATAGTTAATCCTTACATTCACATATAAGAAGCGACCTCCTAGTGGGGTCGCTTTTTATTGTATATCATGGAGGTATTGTAGTAGTCACACTCTTTTATAGGAAGTGTACACGGAAATGTCTACATATGCTATAATACAATTATAGATACAATACAGGAGTGATAGGTATGGCAAATGTAAATGGAAAACCGAAAGGATCGGCAAAGAGAAAAGTAAATAGAAAATTAGACAAAGTTCGCTTAGCCTTGTTTATCTTGTTTGCCATAGTAGTAGTGCAGCAAGTATATACAATCTATAGTTTACATCAAGAAAAACATCAACTTGAACAGCAGTTGCAAGAATTAAAAAAAGAAAATGAAAATTTATCAGAACAAAAGAAGTTATTAGAAGATGATAAACATATCGAAGGTGTAGCACGGGAAGAACTAGGCTTAGTGAAGCCTGGGGAAGTTCCCTATGTTCGATAAGGGAAAGTGATACAAGAGTATCACTTTTTTTGTGTATACCATGGATAGACTATAGATATGATTATAAATAACTAAGGATAGAAAGTTGAGCGATAGAAATGGAACAATGTATAGTAGAACAAGGCAGCCGGATTGGAATTGTGGACTTAGGTTCTAACTCGTTTCGGGTATTGTTGGGGACCTATGATGGTTCGCAGTGGCAGAATGAACCGAAGCAATTATGGACTACACGATTAGGTAAACGTCATAGTAATGGACTATTAACAGAGGAAGCTATGGAGCGTGGTGTTCAAGCTCTCAAAGAAATAGAAGAGATACTCACTGACTATGGGGCTACTATCCGCATTGCTCTTGCTACGAGTGCCATTCGAGAATCAGGAAATGGCAAGGACTTCTTAGAGAAAGCCATGCAAGTGTGTCCTATGGAGTACCGTGTACTAAGTGGTGAAGAAGAGGCTACCTATGGATTTATAGGGGCCACGGTTTATGAAAATCCAGACTTTCACTATGCTACTATTGATGTAGGAGGAGGAAGTACGGAAATTGCCTTGGGTGATGCGAACCATGTGTACTTTACAAAATCCTATCCAGCTGGTGCTGTGCGTATGCAAGATATATCTAGGGAGGGACCACAACGTGTATGGGAAGAAACTGTGCGCATGTGGGATGAACTACCCATTGAAGGAATGTTTGGCGAGTTTATTGGTATTGGTGGAACCGCAACATCCTTGGCGGCGATAGATTTGCAAATGGAACGTTACGATCCTAGACGAATACAGGGGCATCGTATGGACCGCGGTACTATTGAAGCTATGATATTACAGCTTCGGTATATGAGTCGTGAAGAACGGTTGGAAGTGAAAGGTTTGCAACCAGGGCGTGTAGATATTATTGTGCCAGGGGCCGAGATTATTACATCTCTTATGGATACGTATCAAATTGGATCGATTGTGGTCAGTGAAGCTGATGGATTAGAAGGGTGGCAAGCGCAATATGGTGCAAAATAAATCCTATTATTCTTGGGCGCCTTTGGTGACTAGTTTGTTAGATGCCTATGAAAGTCAAGGAGATTTGCACACCAGTATAGAAGTGGAAAAGGCCAATGAAACACGCAAATATGTGGAGATGGTTGTGCCCTTGCTGACGATGGAAGAATTGGCTGAGCAAGTAGATAACAGTCGCACCGTGTTGAATAGATACTATGGAGAGAATTGTATTGATCAGTATCATACGTATCGACACCGTATGTATCAATCTACTATCCCAATGAATCGTAGTCGAGAGAAAGCCTTATATGGAGATATGTGGGCTACTGTATTGCGGTTTCGGCAGGCGGTGACAGCAGCGATGGGGGACTCAATAACAAAAGATACGCCTCTATTGTTAGCCTGTTCTGGTGGGGTAGATTCTATAGCCTTATTACATTATTTTTATATAGAGGGATTCACGAATGTAGGCGTATTTACTATGGACCATGGACTTAGAGTAGAGGCTTTTGAAGAAGTGGAGCTAGTAGAATGGTATGCTATACAATTTGGTATGCCCTGCTATACAGTGCATGAACATGTTGGTGATAAGGCCAAAGAGAAAGGTATATCCTTTGAGATGATGGGGCGCCAATTGAGGTATACTCATCTACAAGATATTGCAGAAGATAAGGGATATGAATATATTGTGACGGCTCATCATCTAGATGACCAAGGGGAAACAATCTTAGCTCACTTGTTACGTGGAACTGGACTAGAGGGTTTACAAGGAATGAAAACTATCACAGAAAATCTGTGGAGACCTTGTATATCTTTACCTAAACAGGTATTACAAGACTATGCTAAGTGGTTGCAGTGTTTTCATGGAGAAGATGCGTCTAACCAAGATACGACCTATGATAGGAATTGGATTCGACAAGTCCTGATACCTACCTGTACGGAAAGGTATCCACAAACAGTGAATGCCTTGTATCGATTAGGTGCATTGGCGCAATGTGATACCTCCTATTTTGAGCAAGAGGTGACACGGTTAGAATCGGACTATGTCAGTTATGATGAAACTGGCATAGTGTTGGATAAACGAGGGCTGATGGGTGAGCATGATGCCTTAGTGAGCCGACTATGGAAACGAGTATTAAGCCTTTATGTGAAACCAGAACAATTGAATCAGGCAGTTATAGATGGTTTATGTTCTTTAGTCAAAGGTCCAAAGGGAAAAGAATTTCGTTTCCGTCAGGTGCAAGTTTTGACGTCATATGATACAATTAAGGTTGTTCTATGTAGTGACATAGAAAAGAAATAGAGCTAACTAATAAGGAGTTACTATGATACCAGAAGTAAAAGAATTATTGCTTTCGGAAGAACAAATTCAAAAACGAGTGGCGGAATTAGGTCGTCAAATTACAGAAGATTATAAAGGTAAAGAAATTGTCCTTGTAGGTGTATTAAAAGGGGCCATTGTATTCTTTACAGATTTAGCACGTCATATTGAAGGCGATGTAAAAATGGATTTTATTTCTTGCTCTAGTTACGGTAGTAGTACTGTAAGTAGTGGCGTAGTTCGTATTTTAAAGGATTTAGATCGTCCTGTAGAAGGGAAACATGTGATTGTAGTAGAAGATATTGTGGATACTGGTACAACCTTGTCCTATTTACTAGAAAACTTGCAATCCCGCAAAGCGGCTAGTGTTCGTCTTTGTTCCTTGTTGAATAAACCAGATCGTCGTAAAGTAGATGTTTATGTAGACTATGAAGGCTTTGTCATCCCAGATGAGTTTGTCATTGGATATGGTTTAGATTACGATGAAAAATATCGTCAATTGCCGTATATTGGCATTTTAAAAGAAGAAGTCTATCAATAATCGTTGATATATTCGACAAAATTTGATATGATAAATAAGTATCAATTTAGATTATAGATGAGAAAGGAGAAAAATTTGAAGCGAGGCTTAAAAAACGTACTCCTCTATTTGTTGATAATTGTCGCAGCAGTGGCAGCGATTAACTCTTTTTCTGAAGGTACAAAAAATAAATCAGAAATTACATATACATCGTTCCTACAAGAGGTGCAACGAAAAAATGTAGAGAGTGTCACAATTACAGGGGATCATTCTATTACAGGTAAATTAAAATCTGGTACAGAATTTGCTACCTATGCACCAAGTGATGCAGGTATTTTTGCAAAACTGTCTGAAGGTGGTGTTGATGTAACGGCGCAACCGCCTGAGCAACCAGCTTGGTGGGTTAGCTTATTAACATCTGCCTTACCAATTGTATTGATTATTGGATTCTGGTTCTTTATGATGCAGTCTACACAAGGTGGATCTGGTCGCGTCATGAACTTTGGCAAATCTCGTGCTAAAATGCAGGGAGAAGGTAAAGTTAATGTGACCTTTAAAGATGTGGCTGGTGCAGATGAAGCTAAGCAAGAATTGGAAGAAGTCGTTGAATTCTTACGTAATCCTGGTAAATTCAATGCTATCGGGGCTAAAATTCCAAAAGGGGTCTTATTGTTTGGCCCTCCAGGGACAGGTAAAACCTTGTTAGCACGTGCTGTAGCAGGGGAAGCAGGAGTTCCATTCTTTACCATTAGTGGCTCTGACTTTGTAGAAATGTTCGTTGGTGTGGGTGCTTCTCGTGTGCGTGACTTATTCAGTCAGGCTAAGAAAAATGCACCATGCATTATTTTCATCGATGAAATTGATGCAGTAGGTCGTCAACGTGGTGCAGGTCTTGGTGGCGGTCATGATGAACGCGAGCAAACCTTGAACCAATTATTGGTAGAAATGGATGGTTTTGGTGCCAATGAAGGTATTATTACCATTGCGGCTACAAATCGCCCAGATATTTTAGACCCAGCTTTATTACGTCCAGGTCGTTTTGACCGCCAAGTGACAGTGGGTCGTCCAGATCTTCGTGGTCGTGAGGCAATTTTACAAGTTCATGCTCGTAATAAACCGTTGGATCCAGATGTGGATTTAAAAACGATCGCGAAAAAAGTACCTGGTTTTACCGGTGCTGATTTGAGCAATTTATTAAATGAAGCAGCGTTGTTAGCAGCTCGTCAAGATCGTAAATCCATTTCCATGCATGACTTAGAAGAAGCTAGTGAAAAAGTAAGCTATGGTCCTGAGCGCAGAAGTCATGTGGTGAGTGAAAAAGAACGTGAATTGACAGCATACCATGAATCTGGTCATGCCATTGTGGCTCATTTATGGCCCAATGCAGATCCTGTTCATAAAGTAACAATTATTCCTCGTGGTAGCGCAGGTGGTTACACCATGATGCTCCCACAAGAAGAGAAAAACTATATGACACGTTCCCAATTGCTAGCACAGATTCGCGTGGCTTTGGGTGGACGTTGTGCAGAGGCGATTGTACTGAAAGAAATCAGTAGTGGTGCTTCTGGAGACTTACAAATGGTGACGAACATTGCTCGCGAAATGATTACTCGTTTGGGTATGAGTGATGAGCTAGGACCATTGGTATTTGGTGAACATCAAGAACAAGTCTTCTTAGGTAAAAGTTTAGGCTCTGAACGCAATTATGGCGAAGCAGTAGCTGAAAAAATTGACAATGAAATGCATCGCATTGTAGCAGAAGCATACGGTGATGTAATGAACTTGTTAACAGAAAATATTGATTTCTTACATAATATGGCGAAAGCTTTATTAGAAGAAGAAACAATTGATGCTAAGCAAGTGGAAAACTTGTATCGCTATGGTACTTTACTAAGTCCAGAAGAAGCACAAGCAAAAGCAGAAGAGGAAGAGAATAGTAAGAAAACTCCTCTAGAAGTAGCAGGTATCGTGATGCCAGATAAAATTGATGTATCAAAAGAATAATCTAAGATGCTAATAGGAAGGTATCTTCCCCTAGGGGAAGGTACCTTTTGTGCATATTAGATTTAATCAAGGTGTATTATGAGAGCCCTTTTTGTAGGTGTACCAAATTGGCATAGCTATGGATGGTGAATTACTTAGAAAAGACTTGCTTTTTATGTAGGACCTCTGTACAATCGTATTGTAAACCTCGATAAAGGTAAGGAGGCGACAAGCCGTGAGAGATGAAATACTAGACTTTTTAAAAGAAAACAGAAATCAATTTGTATCTGGACAAGCGATGTCAGAGGCTTGCCAGGTGTCACGTACAGCGATTTGGAAGCATATAGAAGTACTACGTAAACGAGGCTATGTGATAGAATCTTTTACAAAAAAAGGGTATCGGTTGCTAGAAGAGCCGAATCTGATTAGTCCTGAAGAGATGGAAGGGGTATTACAAACAAAATCCTTTGGCCGTTATTATGTATATGAAGAACGGTTAGATTCCACAAATAGTATCGCAAAGGCCTTGGCTATGGATGGAGTTCCAGAAGGTACAGTGGTATGTGCAGAAGAACAATCTTCCGGTCGTGGTCGCTTATCTAGAGGTTGGTATTCTCCCTATGGAAAAGGGCTTTGGTTTAGTTTAATTCTAAGACCCAAGTTCTTACCTATGGAAGCGTCAAAATGTACCTTAATGGCAGGAGTTGCCTTAGTGAAAGCATTCCGTACCTTGGGGCTTTCAGAGGCGGGCATCAAATGGCCGAATGATATATTGGTAGGGTCTCGTAAAATGGTGGGTATTCTAACAGAAATGAATGGCACTATGGAAGAGATTAACTATATTGTCTTAGGGATTGGTATCAATACGCATACGACGATAGAAGAAGTTAGCGAGGATCTGAAGGATAAAGTCATGTCTTTTGCTATAGCTGGGATAGAGATAGATCGCAAAGAGGCCTTCGCTGTAATTTTAAAAGCCTTAGAGGATCAGTATGAAAAGGTGTGTCAAGAAGGCTTTGACTCTACCTTGGAAGAATGGAAAGAGTATAGTGTAACTTTATATAAAGAAGTACTAGTAAAAGCGCCAGATAAAGATTATATAGGGTATGCTAAAGATTTAGATAGAGATGGAAATTTGATCGTTCAATTAGAGGATGGACGAGAGGAACGTATCATAGCAGGAGATGTGTCTATACGCTCCACTGGAGGAGGATATTAAGATGTTATTAGTTGTAGACGTAGGGAATACGAATATCGTATTAGGCGTATATGAGGGAAAAGAAATTATGGCTCATTGGCGCATTTCTACAGATCGTGGGAGAACTACTGATGAATATGGCATGTTGTTGAGCAATTTATTTCTTCATGATCCAAAGGTGAATAAAGAGGATGTGGAAGCTGTCATTATTTCTTCTGTAGTACCTCCGTTGAACCCTACGTTAGAGCGTGTGTGTTTGCGCTATTTTCACAAAAAACCATTATTCGTAGGCCCTGGTATTAAAACAGGTATTTCTATTAAATACGAAAACCCTCGTGAACTAGGAGCCGATTTAATTGTAGATGCGGTGGCTGCTTATGAAAAGTATGGTGGAAACTTAATTATCATTGACTTTGGCACAGCGACGACGTATTCTGCTGTATTAGACGGTGGTATATACTTAGGTGGGGCTATATCTCCTGGTATTGGCATCTCTGCAGAAGCCCTGTTTGGTCGCACTGCTAAGTTACCAAGAATTGAAATTAAAAATCCTGGTCCTGTCATTGGTCGCAACACAGTTGGTGCTATGCAGGCAGGCGTATTATTTGGATATGTTGGACAAGTGGAAGGCATTGTGGCTCGTATGAAACGAGAAATGCCAGAGGATACAAAAGTGGTGGCTACTGGAGGCTTAGCGCCTCTCATTAGTGCTGAAACTGATGTGATTGATCACATTGATCCAATGATGACATTAGAAGGATTACGACTTATTTATGAAAGAAATCAATAATACATCCTGGCACATAGGACATGTCATAATTCCTGGCCGTATTGGGTTAGCGCCCATGGCGGGATTTAGCGATGTGTCCTATCGCTTATTAGCAAAAGAAATGGGAGCCTCTTTCGTGTGTACGGAAATGGTGAGTGCCATGGGGATTAAATACAATAATGAACATACAAAAGAATTGCTCTATATGGAAGCGGTAGAACAGCCTGTTTCTATGCAAATTTTTGGATCCGATCCAGAAGCCATAGCCATTGGAGCAAAAGTAGTAGAGGCAGCGGGAGCGCCTATAGTAGATATTAATATGGGCTGCCCTGTGAAAAAGGTAGTATCCTCTGGAGATGGCTCTGCGTTAATGAAGACTCCAGAGTTAGCCATGAAGGTGGCGGAGGCAGCTGTGAAAGCGGTACAAATTCCAGTGACTGTTAAATTGCGTCTAGGTTGGGATGAGACGTGTATCAATGTAGTAGATATGGCACAACGCATGGAATCTGTAGGAGTAGCTGCAGTAGCTGTGCATGGTCGTACTCGTGAACAGATGTATAGTGGTAAGGCCAATTGGGATTACATTAAAGAGGTGAAGTCTGCTTTGCAGATTCCAGTCATAGGTAATGGTGATGTGAACTCTCCAGAAAGTGCGAAAGCGATGTTGGAATACACCGGCTGTGATGCGATCTTGGTAGGGCGTGCAGCGCAAGGAAATCCGTGGCTATTTCGACAAATTAAAGAATACCTAGAAACAGGTAGCTACAGCCCTAGTCCAACGGGATCAGAGCGAATTACTATGCTCTTACGTCATTATGAGTTGCTATGTCACTATAAAGGTGTGGACTTAGCAACTCGTGAGATTCGAACGCATGCTAGCTTTTATATCAAAGGATTGCCAGAGGCAGCAAGATGGAGAAATGCTCTCAATGTTGCTATGGGACGTGAATCATTTATCAACGTTGTAAATGACTATAAAGCATACTTGGAAAGCCGTTCGGGGCATACAATATAAGGTGTTTTGTACATTCTGAAAGGGCATGAAATCTTATTATATTGAGAATAAAGAAACTTCATAAGCCTAGAATGTATTGTAAATACGGAGTTTTTTTAAGACTAAATCAGTACCATTATGAGAAATAGTAAATTGACATGGATGATATTTGTAACTATAATTAAATCAGAAATACCAATTTACTTTTTTGCATAGATCATAGGGTGATGTCATGCAATGAATGGTTATATATAGCGTGACTCATCCAACATTTAGGGGGTGTATGTATGGTCATGAATGGTATTTATTTAGTTATTGCCTCAGCGTGTATCTTAATGTTAGGATATCGTTTTTATGGGGCATTCATAGCGGCGAAGGTGTTAACTTTAGACAAGTATCGAATGACGCCGGCTATGGTTCACAATGATGGACATGATTATGTGCCTACGAATAAATGGGTCACATTTGGTCATCATTTCGCAGCAATTGCTGGGGCAGGTCCTTTAGTGGGACCGGTAATTGCAGCACAATTTGGGTACTTGCCAGGTACTCTGTGGATTTTAATCGGTTCCGTATTTGCTGGTGCAGTCCATGATATGGTTATTCTATTTGCGTCTATTCGTTATGATGGTAAATCCATTGCGGATATTACACGTGAAGAGATTAGCAAAATTGCAGGTTTAGGTGCTATGCTAGCGACGTTATTCTTGCTTGTTATTACATTAGCAGGTATGGCAGTAGTAGTAGCCAATGCGCTTCACGGCTCTGCTTGGGCATTTTTCTCAGTGTTTGCAACAATTCCTATTGCAATTTTTATTGGTATTTATCTACAATGGTTGCGTCCGGGAAAAATTCAAGAAGCAACAATCATTGGGGTTGGTCTTATTTTTGCAGCTATTATCTATGGTCCCAATGTAGCGGCTAGCGAATATGCATCTTGGTTTATTTATGATTTGAAAACAATTGAAATTATGTTAGCTGTCTATGGTTTCTTCGCAGCAGCATTACCAGTTTGGTTGTTATTAGCTCCTCGTGATTACCTATCTACCTATTTAAAAATTGGCACTATAGGAGCCTTAGCACTAGGTATTCTTATTGTTATGCCTGAAATCCAAATGCCAGCAGTGACAGAATATATTTGGGGTGGCGGTCCTGTATTGAAAGGTTCTGTATTCCCATATATATTCATTACCATTGCTTGTGGTGCTTTATCTGGGTTCCATACGGTTATCGCAACAGGTACAACACCTAAAATGTTGACTAATGAAAGAGAAGTATTACCTATCGGTTATGGTGGTATGTTAACAGAATCTTTCATTTCTATGATGGCAATGATTGCAGCTACTGCACTTCATCCAGATGATTATTTTGCAATCAACTCTACGGCAGAATCTTTTAGAGCCTTGGGACTTCAAGTGCATGAATTACCAGCATTATCTGCTCTAGTAGGGGAAGACTTGATGCATCGTCCTGGTGGCGCTGTATCCTTAGCAGTGGGTATGGCACATATCTTCTCTCGCCTACCTAATATGGATCATTTATTGGGCTATTGGTATCACTTCTGTATTATGTTTGAAGCCTTGTTCATCATGACATTGATTGATGCAGGTACTCGTGTAGGTCGTTACTTATTACAAGAATTACTTGGCTTATACTGGCCTAAATTCAATGACCAACATTGGGCTCCTGGTGTATATGGTTGTGCTGCATTGATTTGTATCATGTGGGGATACCTAGTATTACAAGGTAACATTGGTACAATTTGGCCATTATTCGGTGTATCTAACCAATTATTAGGTACGATGACATTGGCAGTAAGTACAACAATCATCATGCGTTTAGGGAAAAAACGGTATGCTTGGGTAACAGGTGTTCCAACTATTCTTATGGCGATTGTAGCAGTCGCTGCTGATATTGAAAACGTATTCTTCAACTATATTCCAGCTGGTAAATGGATTTTAGTGGCCTTCTCTGTAGCTATGTTTATTATGATTCTTGTTGTATTAGTAGAGGCAATTCGTAGTTGGATTCGATTATCTACATTACCACAAGATTTTAGAACACAAGAAGAAGTAGAAGCTGAAAGTTACGCTAAATTAGCAAAACAAGCAGAAGCATAATATACATAATTAGTATGTTAATGAAATAGACATGGTCCTTGGGGACTATGTCTATTTTCATGTTTTTCTTGCAATTCAGACTAGAATGTTGTACAATAATAAGGCTTATTGATGGTAAGCATCTTCCTACCCCTATGTAAGATAGGGGCGTTAGTCCGAAAGAGGAGGTGATTTTGTATGAACAAATACGAAGTCATGGTGATTGTGAAACCAGCTGATGAAGAGACAAACAAAGCTACTTTTGATAAAATTGAGGCTTTAATTGCTCGTGTTGGCGGTACAGTTGAGAAAGTTGACGTTTGGGGTAAACGCCGTTTAGCGTATGCAGTAAATAAACATACTGATGGCGTATACGTATTGATTAACTTTGAAGCAGCTCCTGGCGAAATCAAAGAAATCGACCGCGTACTTAAAATCGACGATAACGTTCTTAGACACCTGATTGTAAAACACGAAGAATAATAGCCTAAGGAGGTTGAGGATATGAATTCTGTACAACTTTTAGGGAATTTAGCTCGTGACCCTGAGGTGCGTTACACAAAAACTGGTCGTGCTGTTGCTACTTTCACAGTAGCTGCATCCAATACATATGTGGATCAAAATGGCGAGACTAAGGAACAAACAGCGTTTGTAAATTGTGTAGCTTGGGGAAAATTAGGAGAAGCTGCGGGAAACTTGCGTAAAGGCAGCCGTTGTTTTGTAGAAGGTCGTATTGCGACTCGTTCTTACGAAGCACAAGATGGTACAAAACGATATGTAACAGAAGTAGTTGCTAATTTCGTGGGACAAGCCTTAGATACGCAATCATTTGATGCCTTTGACGGTGGTGCATCCAATTTTGATGATTTTGGTGCAGGTTCCGGTGCAGGCGCAGGTGAAGAAATTCCGTTCTAAGCTAAGAACTCCACAACTATATCAAAGGAGGTTTCTCAATGAGAAGAGATAGAGGCAGAAAACCAAGAAGAAAAGTATGTAACTTCTGTGTTGACCATGCTGATCAAATCGACTACAAAGATATTGCTAAACTTCGTCGTTTCACGACTGAACGTGGCAAAATTCTTCCACGTCGTATTTCTGGTGTTTGTGCTAAACATCAACGTAAATTGACACTTGCAATTAAACGTGCTCGTGCTATCGCGTTGTTGCCATTCACAGCAGAATAATTTAATACAAATATAAGCCCAGTAGCTAACTTAGTTACTGGGTTTTTTGTTTTCTAAAAGGAGTTAAAAAGATATAATTTGAGTTTGTTGCTACCCGGTTGCAACCACTTTTCAGGCTTTTTTGCCTACTGTTGCAACCATATATATTCTTTTGGAGTTATAGTTGGAGTTAGTTTTTATATGTTTCCTATATAGTAGAGGGTCCTTGTAATATAGAACTGGATGTATTTACAACATAAATTTTATATCATATATATTCCTATATAGTCTATAGAAATATACAAAAATGAGCAAAATTAATGATTGCTATGAGTTTTAGTTATTTGCTTAGATATACAAGGAGGTATTATTCGGAACTAGAAAGCATGCACCTATTTTGTATACAAGATACATGATATAATACAGGTATATCATATACACAAAGCTTATACAGTAGATACATATGATATTATATGAAATGAGGTATACTATGAGAAAAGAACATGATTTTCTAGGTGAATTAGAATTAGCCGATGAGTTGTACTATGGGGTACAAACATTACGTGGTATTGAAAACTTTTTTATTACAGGTAAACAAATTGACTTAGATTTCGTAAAAGCTATGGCTATGGTAAAAAAAGCTTGTGCTTTAGCGAATATGAGTACTGGTCGTTTAGATGAAAAAATAGGTCAAGCGATTAGTCGTGCTGCAGATGAAGTGGTACGTGGTAATTTCAATGATCAATTTCCTGTAGATCCTATCCAAGGAGGAGCAGGTACTTCTTTTAATATGAACATGAACGAAGTATTAGCGAACCGTGCTTTGGAAATTTTAGGGTATGAAAAAGGTCAATATGACATTGTATCTCCGAATAACCATGTGAATATGGCACAATCTACAAATGATACTTTCCCAACAGCTATCAAAGTATGTGCGATTATGAAAAGTAAACCTTTATTAATGGCACTTCGTCGTTTAGCAGATGAATTAGATAAAAAAGCTGAAGAGTATAAAGAAATTTTAAAAATGGGTCGTACTCATTTACAAGATGCGGTGCCAATTACATTAGGTCAAGAAATGGGTGCTTATGCATCTGGCGTGCGCCGTGGTATTCGTCGTATCAAATCTGCTATGTTAGAAGCACATACTGTGAATATGGGGGCTACTGCTGTGGGTACAGGCTTGAATGCAGAGCCTACGTATATCAAAGCTGTTGTAGATGAATTATCCCGTGTGGTAGGAGAACCGTTCATTACGGCGGACAACTTAATTGATGCTACGAACAATACAGATGTGTTTGCGGATATTTCTTCTGGATTGAAAGTAACAGCCCTAGTATTAATTAAAATGGCTAATGATTTCCGTTTAATGGCATCTGGCCCTCGTTGTGGTATTGGCGAGTTAAAATTACCTCCACGTCAACCGGGCTCTTCCATCATGCCAGGCAAAGTAAATCCAGTAATTGCGGAAGTATTGAACCAAACTTGTTACCAAGTTATCGGTAATGATTTGACAATTTCTCTTGGCGTAGAAAATGGACAATTCGAATTAAATGTTATGGAACCAGTGATTGCTTATAACTTGTTCAACTCTATGTGCTACTTAAAAAATGCGGTCAACACATTTGTAGATAAATTGTTAGTTGACCTTGAAGTGGATAAAGAACAATGCGAATATTGGTTAGAACGTTCTGTTGGTATCGTAACAGCTTTGTTGCCGCATATTGGTTATGAAAATGCCTCTGCTTTGGCAAAAGAAGCGTTGGAAACTGACCGTAGCGTAAAGGAAATCATTCTAGAACAAGGATTGTTAACGAAAGAAGAAATGGATTATATTCTTTCTCCGAAAGAAATGACGCGCCCTGGTATTGCGGGTCAAGATTTAGTAAAAAATCCTGGAAACTAATGTATATAAAAGAACTGCTTAGAAATAGGCAGTTCTTTTTTGTTGTATCAAAGTAGTTGAGCTAGGTAGTCTATGTGGGCGTTCTTTAGTATAGCTCTTATAGATAAGCTCTCTGTAACACGTAGTAGGAGTTATATTGGTATGGAGCGTGTATGAATCTAGTATACGTACTAGCTTATGCTACATGAGAGATGTCATGTGTGTACAATGTTGGTACGACATATAGTGAAAAAATAGTGGGTACTTCTAATATAGGGTGTAACTATAACAACTTATATATAAATCGAGAGAGAAAAATTCGCGGTTTAGTATATAATCCGCTTAGGGTGGTGTATAATAAAGGAATAAAGGAATAAAGGAGTTTGATTATGAATGTATATATAGCAGTGGCTATTGGTGGGGCTATTGGTGCCATGACGCGGTATGGCATTGGACAGTATATGGTCACGAAAGGAACACTGTATCCTTGGGGAACGGTGCTAGTAAATATCATAGGTTCCATGTTTATTGGATTGAGCATGGCATATATTGAAGGACAACCTAATGTGTCACCTTGGGTTAAACTGTTATGTATTACAGGGTTTTTAGGTGGGCTGACAACCTTTTCTACCTTTATCTTTGAAGGATATATGCTGCAAGAGAAAGGTTTGTGGTATATGCTATCCTACATGGGTGGACAGGTATTGGTTGGGTATGGCCTGTGCGGGCTAGCTTTCACCATTGGTAAACGAATGTGGGGATACTAGAATGAAAGAAATACATGTAAAAGATGCAGTGGGTCAAGCACTATGCCACGATATTGTGCGCATCGTCATTGGAGAGGTGAAAGACACACCATTTAAACGAGGACACATCATCAGAGCGGAAGATGTGGAATTATTATTGCAATTAGGAAAAGAGCATATTTATGTAATGGAAGAATCCGACTATAATTTGGTTCATGAGGAGCAAGTAGCAGAAGAATTATATCGTTTCTGTGAACATCCATCTCTCAGCCCTACCCCAGTACAACAAGGCAAGATTGAAGCCTTGGCAAATCATAATGGTGTATTGACCGTGGATGTAGAAGGATTGCATGAAATCAATAGTATTGGGGAGTTGACCATTGTTACAAGATTACACGGCACACCTGTAAAAGCTGGGCAACCGGTAGCAGGCATGCGATGTATTCCATTATTATTAGAAGCATGGCAGTTAGAAGAAGCGAAACGATTGCGTGAAGGTAAGGAGCCTATCTTACAAGTCTATCCATTTGTGCGTAAAAAAATGGGCATTGTTACTACAGGTAGTGAAGTCTTTGCAGGGCGCATTCAAGATGCTTTCACAGCGGTTATCCAAGACCGTGTAGCGGATTATGGTGTAGAACTGGTAGCTCATGAAATTGTGCCAGATAATACTGATCAAATTGTGGAGGCCATAGACAAAGTAAAGTCCCAAGGGGCAGAGATTATCTTCTGCACGGGTGGTATGAGTGTAGATCCTGATGATTTAACTCCAGGTGCCATTGCACGTCGTGCGAAAGAAGTAGTTACTTATGGGCTACCAGTGTTGCCAGGCTCGATGGTGTGCATTGCGTATTTGGAAGATAGTACGCCAGTACTGGGGGTACCAGGTGGTGTATTGTACAATAATCCGAGCGCTTTTGATGTGATAACGCCACGTTTATTAGCAGATGTACGAATCACAAAAGAAGACTGCATTCGTATGGGGCATGGTGGCTTTCAATCAAAATAAGTAAACTTTTGAGAAGAATGTAGTTGACAAAATCAAATCCTATCTATAGAATAGGAATAAAATTAAGTGTTTTATATTGAAGTCTAAGTAGAGGAGAATAAGTATGGCTGTTGTAAAAAATGCAATTGACTTAATTGGAAACACACCAATTTATCGAATTCCAGATACTAATGTATATGTGAAATTAGAAAAATACAATGCCGGTGGCAGTGTAAAAGATCGTGCTGTTCTTGGTATGTTGCAAGATGCGCAAGAAAAAGGCTTAATTAAAAACGATACTATTATTGTAGAAGCCACAAGTGGTAATACCGGTATTGCTTTAGCTATGCTAGGTGCTATGTTGTCCATTAAAACAATCATTATTATGCCTGAAAGTATGAGTAAGGAACGTCGTGAATTAATTAAAGCCTATGGAGCACAATTAATTTTAACTCCAAAAGAATTAGGTATGAAAGGTGCTCTTGGAAAGGCACAAGAAATTCTTGATAACTATCCTAATGCAGTGACTTTGGGGCAATTTGTTAACCCAGCAAATCCACATGCACATTATGAAACAACAGCGAAAGAAATTTTGCGCGATGTGCCTAACGTAGGTATCTTCGTAGCTGGCATTGGTACAGGTGGCACCTTCACAGGTGTAACAAAAGCTTTAAAAGAGCAACACCCATATATTAAAGCGGTGGCCGTAGAACCGGAAGGCTCTCCAGTTATTTCTCGCGGTACTGGTGGGGTTCATAAAATTCAGGGTATTGGAGCTGGATTTATTCCAGAAAACTTCGACTCTTCTTTGATGGATGAAGTACAAACAGTAACCGATGAAGATGCCATCGAAGAAGTAGCTAACTTCATGCGTGAAACTGGTATTGGTATTGGTATTTCATCAGCAGCTGCGATTTTTGTGGCTCGTCAATATGGTCGTAAATTCCCAGATGTAGACGTTGTCGTGGTAGCTCCAGATGGAGTAGAAAAATATCTATCTATGATTCAATTTGAAAGTGTAGATTGGATTCATTCTTAATCGATTGTGATACAAAAGATAGCATGGTCTAGGCCATGCTATCTGTGTATAGGGAGGAATTTATGAGAGAGGTATGGAATTCTATTCGATACAATATACAGCGTGTATTACAATCTGATCCAGCTGCTACCTCTTGGTATATGGTAGTGTGGACATATCCTCATATAACAGCATTATTTTGGCATTTTTTTGCGCATCGTCTATATCGAAAAGGTTGGTTTACTTTGGCCCGGCGAGTAGCATTACATGCACGTCGAGTAACGGGCATAGAAATTCACCCAGGTGCGAAAATTGGTAAAGGCTTATTTATTGACCATGGTATGGGGGTTGTCATTGGTGAAACTGCTATTGTAGGAGATAATGTGACACTGTTTCATGGGGTGACTCTTGGAGGGATGGATTCTCGTAAGATAAAACGCCATCCTACGGTGGAAGATGATGTGCTTATCGGTGCAGGCACAAAGGTGCTAGGTGATATTACGGTAGGAAAAGGTTCAAAAATAGGTTGTAATCTAGTCATTAAACGAGATGTACCAAAGAATGTGATCATTTTTGAAACGGAACCAGAGCATATTATATATCGTCGCCCTAAAGTAGATCGTTTTGACAAAGGATCCTATGTACCACGACGGCATGCGTTGCCATTAGAGCCAAATGACTTTACTGATCATATGGCTTGGCACATTTAGGAGGAATGATGAAAGAGTTACGATTAGGTATCATTCAATTAGCTACAGAGATTGGACAAATAGATAGTAATTTTGAAACAGTGGAAACTTGTGTACGAGCGATTGCTAAGCAAGGCGTGGATGTAGTAGTATTGCCAGAAACTTGGAATACGGGCTTTATGACGGGTCCAGAGTTACATGCATTGGCAGATGAATCAGGTCAACGGGCGCAAGCTTTGTTGGGTGAATTGGCGCAATCAGAACATGTGAATATCTTTGGTGGATCAGTAGCTGTTAAAGAAGGAGACACTATCTACAATAGAACCTATGTATACAACCGCAAAGGGGAATTGCTATCTACGTATGATAAGATGCATGGGTTTAGTCCTGCCAAAGAAAATGAATATTTCACGGGTGGTAATTCGATTCATAACTTTACATTAGATGGCGTGCTTTGTTCCAGTGCCACATGTTATGATATTCGTTTTCCCGAACTAATTCGTAAATCAGCATTACAAGGGATAGAATTATTCTTTTTGCCAGCTCAATGGCCATTGTTACGTTTACATCATTGGCAAATATTAAATCAAGCTAGGGCTATAGAGAATCAAATGTTTTTCTGTAGTGTTAATGGTTGTGGAACTATTGGTAAATTACCAATGGCAGGTCACTCGATGGTAGTAGACCCTTGGGGTGAAGTGTTATTAGAATGTGATGAAACGCCGCAAACTCACATAGTAACTATTGATTTAGACATTGTAGACCACATTCGCTCTAAAATTAATGTGTTCCGTGATAGAAAACCAAATTGTTATTAATAGAATTAGTATGCATTTTAGGAATATATATAATTGACCATAGGTATTGCCAAGATGTAATACCTATGGTATAGTATATAAGTACTCAGTACACGGCCCCGTGGTGTAGCGGTTAACATGTCGCCCTGTCACGGCGAAGATCGTCGGTTCAAATCCGATCGGGGTCGCCATTTTTTTACCTATTTTTAAGCAAATATATCGATTTATATATTTGCCTCGGTAGCTCAGTCGGTAGAGCAACGGACTGAAAATCCGTGTGTCGGCAGTTCGATTCTGCCCTGAGGCACCATATACATATCCTCATGCGGATGTGGTGGAATGGCAGACACGCCATCTTGAGGGGGTGGTGAGCGTATGCTCGTATGGGTTCAAGTCCCATCATCCGCACCAAACGAGGGCCTATAGCTCAGGGGTAGAGCAACCGGCTCATAACCGGTCGGTCCCTGGTTCAAATCCAGGTGGGCCCACCATAAGAAACCATCTCACATTGTGAGATGGTTTTTGTTATCTATAGATGTTCATTGTATAATGAAAGAGAAGATTACAGATATGGCACTTTCAAAACGATTAGAACAAGTATTACATATGATTCCACAATGTCAAACGGTGGCAGATGTGGGTACCGATCATGGGTATTTAGCAGTGGCTTGCATAGAAGAAAAAGTGGCTACACAAGTTATCGCTATTGATGTGAATCAAGGCCCTTTGGAATCTGCTAAAGAATTGGTAAAAGAACGGAAATTAGAACATTATATTACATGTAGATTAGGAGATGGATTAGCTGTCACAAAAGAAGGAGAAGTAGACTGCGCAGTCATTTGCGGTATGGGTGGAGAATTGATGCAACACATCATTACGGTAGGTCCTGAATTGTTACATACCTATGTATTACAACCACAAAGCCATCGACGAGAGTTGAAACAATTTTTAGTTGACCAAGGGTATGGTATTGTCCGAGAAGCATGCTTAGTAGAGGGTAACCAATATTATGACATGTGGCTAGTACAACGAGGCGCCACTTCCGTGTATAATGAGCTACCTAGAGAATCGATGTTATGGGAATATGGTGCTTTGTTACAACAAGAACAATCTGAAGTTTGGACGCAGCACATACAACGTAGAATTGAAACTTTGCAATCTATCCTACAACATATGCGTGATACAGCGAAGTCTAGTGATGCTGTTCAGGTGATGGAACAAGAATTGCAAGCATTACAAGGTATTTTACAATAGGTACAGGTGAAACTTTCACCATTAAAAAAAGTATAACCATTGATGAGTATGGAACGTTACATCATACCTTGAGATGGTGGATAGGAGGTATATATGGTAACTATGAAAGATATTGCTCAAGCTATTGAAAGTCAAGCGCCATTGCAGTTGCAAGAGTCTTGGGATAATTGCGGATTACAAGTGGGATCTATGAGTTCAACAGTGCAACGTGTGTTAACGGCATTAGATGTGACGCCAGAAGTAGTAGCAGAAGCGATAGAGCAACAGGTAGATGCAATTGTGACACATCATCCGATGATTTTCAAAGGTATAAAATCTATCAACACGGATACGATGCAAGGAAAGATGATTAAAGATCTATTATGCCATAGGATTAATGTGTATAGTACGCATACGAATTTAGATGTTACAGCTGGTGGTCTTAATGACGAAGTGGCTATACGACTAGGGTTACAAGATATACAAGGGTTAGAAGAAACGGGACGTGACGTAGCTTATAAAGTGGCTGTTTATGTACCTATTACGCATAGTGAACAACTTCGCCAAGCCATGGGCAACGCGGGGGCAGGTCATATCGGTGCGTACAGTCATTGCAGTTTTTCTGTTGCTGGAGAAGGGAGATTCTTGCCCTTAGAAGGGACGAACCCTTTCATTGGTCAGGTAGGGGCGATTGAAACTGTGCCAGAAGAACGTGTGGAAACGGTAGTGCCTAAAAAGCTATTAGGTCAGGTGTTAGCGGCTATGAAAGAAGCTCACCCTTATGAAGAAATTGCCTACGATATAGTAGCCTTAGAGAATGCTTATGATGCACACTGTATTGGTCGCATTGGCAATTTACCGCAACCACTATCGATAGAGGAGTTCAAAGAAGTATTACAATCTGCATTCCCTCATAGTACATTGCGTTGGGGTGGAGCTAAGAAATCATCCATTCAACGTGTAGGTCTATGCACGGGTAGTGGAGCGGAGTTCATTAAGATAGCAGCTAAGCAAAAAGCAGATGTGTATATTACTGGGGATGTCAAATACCATGATATGCAACTAGCAAAAGAATTAGGAATCACAGTTGTTGATGCGGGCCATTATGGTACAGAATACATGAGCCAAACAGTATTGAAACGAATGATAGAAAGAATTTTCACAACTCAAGAAGTAGAGGTCATAGAAAGTAAAGTGCAAAGAGATTTTTTCTTTGAAGTCTAAGCACTTTCGGTTTATAATGTATAAGAGAGGTATTGACCCTCTCGGTGGTCTATGCTAGACTTAAACAGTAAGTATGAAAGGCGATTGCAAGTCTACTTGACTTGAGGAAAGTCCGAGCTCCATAGGGCAGGATGCCGGCTAACGGCCGGCGTGGGTGACCATAGGGAATAGTGCCACAGAAAAGTAAACCGCCACCTTCGGGTGGTAAGGGTGGAACGGTCGCGGTAAGAGCGCACCAGGTACATGGTAACATGTATGCTCGGTAAACCCCATCCGGAGCAAGGCCGAATAGGAAAGGGTTAAGGGTTGCCCGCCTACCTTTCGGGTTGTGCCGCTTGAGCGTATAGGCAACTATGCGCCTAGAAAGATAATCGCCACTGCGAAAGCAGGACAGAACTCGGCTTATTGATTGCTTGCTCAAAACCGCTCTTCGGAGCGGTTTTGTTATTGTAGGAGGTATTGTGATGAAACTAGAATCGATTAACAACTATGAAGATTTTAAAGCTGTTGTAAAAGGTGAGGATGAAATCGTCTTAGCTTGCTTTACAGCAGAATGGTGTTCTCCTTGTCAATCTATGAAAGAAGAACTGGATGTGTTACATGATGAATTGCAAGGTGTAGCACGTATGATTGCTATTGATATTGATGTAGCTAAAGAGATTGCTTTAAAAGAAGATGTGCAAGGTGTACCAACAATTATCTGCTATAAAAAAGGAAAAGAGAAAGATCGCGTAGGAGGCTATAAGAAGGCAGCTTCTGTACGTAAATTATTGAAACTATAAATAGAGGATATAAAAATATTTTTACAAATTAGTGATTAATGTTCTATAGAAGGAATATCTTTCATGATATACTATGGATAGTATATTAATTTGTAGAGATGCTATAAAGTTATTGCAAGAAAGGGGCTTTTTTGTGAAGGAATCATTGAATAGTCTTTGGAATTTATTCCAAGAACGTAAATTAAGCCGACGTACTTTTATGAAATCCTGTGTAGCTTTAACTGCTATTTTAGGGTTGCCGCCAGCATTGACAAATAAAGTCGTGGCAGCGGCAGAAACAAAAGAATTACCTACGGTGATTTGGTTGCATGGTCATGAATGTACAGGATGTGACGAATCTTTCATTCGATCTACATCGCCTTTCGCATCTGATGTGATTTTAAATATGATTGCCTTAGAGTATGATGATACCTTGGCTGCCGCAGCAGGGGAACCATTTGAACATCATTTACATCACTTGTTAGAAAGTAAAAAAGGTAAGTATGTATTGGCTGTTGAAGGTGGCGTTCCATTGGATGAAAATGGATCCTACTGCCAAGTTGGTGGACGTCCATTTGTAGATGTATTGAAAGAATGCGCTGAAGGGGCTGCTTTCATCATCGAATATGGATCTTGTGCAGCTTGGGGAGGTATTCAAGCGGCAAAACCGAACCCAACAAATACAGTATCTGTTTCTTCTATTGTAAAAGGTAAAAAAATCATTAAAGTACCTGGATGCCCTCCAATTCCAGAGGTCATGACTGGTGTGATCATGCATTATGCTTTATTTGGCGAAATTCCACCTCTTGATGTAGAAGGAAGACCAAAACAATTCTATGGCAATCGTATCCATGATACATGCTATCGTCGTCCTTTCTTTGATTCTGGATTGTTTGTGGAACATTTTGATGATGATGCATCGAAAGCTGGTTGGTGTCTATATAAAGTAGGTTGCCGTGGACCAGAAACATATAACTCTTGTGGTAATTTGCGTTGGTGGAATGGGTTGTCCTATCCAATTCAATCTGGACATGGTTGTATTGGTTGCTCTGAAAAGGGATTCTGGGACAATGATAACTTTTACCAACGATTGCCTCATATTCATACCCCAAACACCATCACCGATGTCGATACATTAGGAACAGTGGCAGGATTTGGTGCTTTTGGTGCTGTAGTGGCTCATGGTGGTATTACCTTGGCAAAACATAAATATGATTCTATTCAAGAAGAGAAGAAATATTTAGCAGAACAAGAAGCAAAACAAAAAGAAGTGGAACAGAAAGGTAGTGACCAATAATGAAACGAGTTGTAGTCGATCCAGTGACCCGTATTGAAGGTCACTTACGTGTAGAAGTTAGTGTTGATGAAGCAACAGGTCAAGTACAAGATGCCCTATCCAGTGGTACAGCTTGGCGTGGAATTGAATTAGTAGCTAAAAATCGTGACCCTCGAGATGTATGGGCTTTTGTGCAACGCATATGTGGAGTATGTACCTCTACGCATGCCTTAGCAGCTCTTCGTGCTGTAGAAGATGCATTGGGGATTCAAATTCCTAAAAATGCCAATTATATTCGTAATATGATGCATAGTTGTTTAGATGTACATGATCATATTGTGCATTTTTATCATTTACATGCTCTTGACTGGGTAAGTCCAGTAGAGGCATTGAAAGCAGATCCTAAGAAAACTGCAGAATTGCAACAACAAGTCTTAGACACATACAATGTGAGTGGATTACAACCAAAAGATTTGGAATCTGGCACATCTGCATACCCTAAGGAGTTCCCTAAAGGAAATGCTACGTATTATGCAGCGATCCAAACAAAAGTGAAAAAAATTGTAGAAAGTGGTCAATTAGGTATTTTCTCCGCCCAATGGTGGGATCACCCAGACTATCAATTATTGCCTCCAGAAGTGCATTTGATGGCCATTTCCCACTATTTGACAATCTTGGATCGTCAACGTGATATTGTGACACCACATGTTATTTTCGGTGGCAAAAACCCACATCCTCATTACATTGTAGGTGGTATGCCTTGCTCTATTTCCATGGATGATATGAATGCACCTGTCAATGCGGCTCGTTTGGCAAGTGTGGATGAATCTATTTCCTTGGCAAAAGATTTGGTGAATTATTTCTACTTGCCTGACTTATTAGCGATTGGTCATTTATATGTAAAAGCTGGTATGGTAGACGGCGGCGGATTGGCGAAAAAACGCGTGTTAGCTTATGGTGGCTATCCAGATGATACGTTCACTGGTATCAGCAACGGCGATTATTTCAAAAAAGCTCTGGTTCGTGCAAACGGTGTAGTAGAGAACTTTGAGCTTGGCTGGGAAAAAGCAACATTTACAGCACTAGAAGGGGAAGATTTGATGAATCCTGACTTCTTGTCAGAAGAAATCAATCATTCTTGGTTTGAATATCCAAATGGGGAAACGTCTTTGCATCCAACAGAAGGTGTGACAAAACCTGCTTTCACAGGTCCTAAAACGGGAACAAATAAAAAATGGGAATTCTTGGATGAAGAGAAAAAATATTCTTGGATTAAATCTCCTACATTCAAAGGAAAAGCCTGCGAAGTGGGCCCATTGGCAAAATATATCGTTGTCTATGTAAAAGTAAAACAAGGCATCATCAAAGACCCAACTTGGGCTGAGAAAATGATGGTGGACCAAATTGATGCCGTATCTAAAGTGCTAGGTGTACCAGCACATGTGTGGATGTGTTCCACAGTGGGCCGTACAGCAGCTCGTGGTTTAGATGCACAAGTGGCAGCTAACTTGAGCCAACATTTCTACAATCGCTTGATTGAAAATATCAAAACCGGTGATACTGTAGTGGCGGACACGCGTAAATTCGATCCTAATACTTGGCCAAAAGAGGCAAAAGGTGTAGGTGTATTAGATGCACCTCGTGGTGGCTTAGGTCATTGGTGTGTCATCAAAGATGGTCGTGTAGACAATTATCAATGTATCGTACCAACGACTTGGAATGCATGCCCTAAAACGATTGCTGGCGAACATGGTGCATATGAAGCAAATATGATGGATACAAAAGTTAAAATTGCAGATAAACCATTGGAAATTTTAAAAGGGATTCATTCCTTTGACCCTTGCTTAGCATGTGCGACGCACTTGTACAATAAAAAGGGTGAAAAAATAGTGTCTGTCAATACAGATGCCCTATGTAAATAGGAGGAGGCTATCTATGTTACCGTTAAATAAAAAGCCCTATCGCGTATTTAGTTTATGGCTTCGTATTTTCCATTGGACTATGGTGCTCTGTGTAACGGCTCTATTCTGGACTGGCTTGTATATCGGGAATCCAGGATTCCAAGCTACACCAGGTAGTGTGGAACCGACTATTGCTGTAGGCGGTTGGTTCTCTATGGAAATGATTCGTAAGATTCACTTCATTGCAGCCTTTATCTTAATTGCATCTTTTGTATTCCGTATTTACGGAGGCATTCGCTATCGAGGGGATCGCTTATTCCCAAGATTTCATAAAAAAGTTATTGGGTTGGTATTTGGGATACTATGAAGCATTACATGATGTTGCCACAACAACGGGAGCATCGTTTCTTGCGTAATTCTTTAGCGCGTACTAGTTATGTGGGCGTCTATGTAATGATGTTCTTAGAAATTTCTACAGGACTTGCTATGTATGCCCAAGTTTATCCTGATACATGGGTGGCACAAATTTTTAATCCAGTGAACTTATTATTTACGGAATATCAAGTGCATATGATTCATCATTATATTGCTTGGGGATTCTTGTTATTTACAATTATTCACGTATATTTGGCATTCCGTGAAGATGTTATGGAAGAATCTGGAGAAGTATCTAGTATGGTTTCAGGTATGAAATTTTATCCTACAGATCCAGAAGATATAGAGGACTTATATGGACCAAATAAAAAGTAATCCCATCGTATTATTAGGGGTAGGCAATATTTTGCTTACTGATGAGGGATTCGGTGTCCATGTGGTGAACCAATTACGGGAGGATTATGTATTTAATCCTCCTATTACCATTTTGGATGGTGGAACCATGGGCATGGAACTGCTTACCTATATGCGAGGTATGAAAAAGTTGCTATTAGTAGATGCTATCAATGGTGGTGATACACCAGGCACAGTATACGAGTTTCCTCATGAGGAAATGAATAGTTATTTTACAGAGGCTATTTCTGTGCATGAGGTAGGGATGCAAGATATTTTACGTATTCGAGCATTACAAGAAGATCCTTTAGAAGATGCCGTTGTGATCGGTGTAGAACCTGAAAGTTTAGAATTAGGCCTCACCTTGAGTGATTCCACACAAGCTGTGGTAGCAGAGGTTAAAGAACGGGTACTGGCGGTTTTATCTAATTGGCATATAATAGCTAGCCCCGTGAGCGAACAAGAAGAGTAGGCGGCTACACACTATGAAGCTGTAATGATTGAATAAGGAGTTTCTATGCAAAATGAATTTGGTCGTGTAAAAGCGGTATTTCAAGAATTAAAAAATGCTATGCAGCACTTGCGTAAAACAGGTGAAACCTATACGATTTATGTGGAAAACACGGGGCTTACCATGGAGGAACAAGTAGAAGTGTTGGAAACATTGGGGCGTGGCGATGTAACGATACACCTGAAAGATACAGATCAACCAGTAGAATGGTATGAGTCTACGATTCGTGGTGTATGGATTGGCACCTTCCGTAATGGTCGAGATGAAGCGATACTCTATACGATTGAAGTATGTCGTTACCCAGAGTTAGCAGGCGCTTATGATGAAGATATCATTGGAGGAGAAGCCGATTTACAAGAGTGGATAGAAGCAGCTGACCTATAGTGGGTATGATTGTCTATAATAAATGTTACATATATGGCTGGAAATAACCTATATTTGCTATATCAATAAATCATAGGTAGCACTATTTCCATAAGAAAATATATAAAATAGCATAAATAAAACTCTCTTATTATGATTTAATGAGAGAGTTTTTCACTTTATAGAGGTATATTTTGTGTGTAAACATAGTAGTTTTTAGTAGGAAATAATGTATTGAGAAGATTAAATATATGTGTATTTTAAATGGTTTATAAAGGGTGGATATTTGTCCATATAAGGAATGAACCATGGGATTTAAGAATACCTTAGAAATAGAGAACTATATGCATTTACCATTAAATGATAATAAATTCTATCATAATAAACAGTTATAGTACCTATTCTTAAAGAATTGAAAAAGATAAGGTAATGGTGATACAATAATACACAAGAGAAAGGTCTCTGTTTTAAGTTGAGGAGGGATTACTTTGCGTAACATTCACGTTGAGAAAGTAACAGAAAAGGTAGCAGAATTATGTATGAATGCAGCATATCATCTTCCAAAAGATATGTATAATGCATTGAAAAAAGGCTATGAGAGTGAGAAGTCTCCAGTAGGTAAAGGTGTATTGGATCAAATCATTAAAAATGCGGAAATCGCTGATGCTGAAGATCGTCCAATTTGCCAAGATACTGGTCTTACAATCGTATTCTTAGAAGTTGGTCAAGATGTACACTTCGAAGGTGGAGATCTTGAAGAAGCTATTCAAGCTGGTGTAGCAAAAGGTTATGTGGACGGATATCTTCGTAAATCCGTAGTAGCTGAACCTTTGTTCAACCGTGTAAACACTAAGAATAACACTCCAGCAGTTATTTACACTAAAATTGTTCCAGGCGACAAAGTTGACATTAATGTAGAGTTAAAAGGCTTTGGTTCTGAAAACAAATCTGGCGTAAAAATGTTGGTTCCTGCTGATGGCGTTGAAGGCGTTAAAAAAGCAGTTCTTGAAATCGTTAAAAAAGCTGGCCCTAACCCATGCCCTCCAATGGTACTAGGTATTGGTATCGGTGGTACTATGGACTACGCAGCATTCCTTTCCAAAAAAGCTCTTCTTCGCTCTGTAGAAGAACGTAATGCACATCCTGAATATGCAAAATTGGAAGAAGAAATCAATGCAATGGTTAACAAAACTGGTATCGGACCTCAATTAGGTGGTTCTACAACAGCAGTTTCCGTTAATATCGAGTGGGCAGCAACACATATCGCTGGTCTTCCTGTAGCAGTAACTATCTGCTGCCACGCTAGCCGTCATGCTCACGGTGAAGTTTAAGAGGGGGAATAACCATGGCAGAACAAATTCGTATTCAAACACCTTTAACAGAAGAACAATCCCGTAAATTAAAAGCTGGTGATATGGTTCTTATTTCTGGTAAAATCTACAGTGCTCGTGACGCTGCTCATAAAGTAATGACTGAAGCATTAGCACGTGGCGAAGAATTACCAATCGATTGGCATGACAAAATCGTTTACTATTTAGGACCAAGTCCAGCTAAACCAGGAGATCCAATCGGTTCCGCTGGTCCTACAACATCTGGTCGTATGGATGCTTACACACCAACAATGCTTGATCAAGGTATCAAAGGCATGATCGGTAAAGGTTCCCGTAAACCAGAAGTTATCGAATCTATGAAGAAAAACGGCGTAACTTACTTTGCAGCCGTTGGTGGTGCAGCAGCTTTAATTGCTAAATCCATTAAAAAATATGATGTTATCGCTTATGCTGACTTAGGTCCAGAAGCTTTGGCAGAATTAACAGTAGAAGATTTCCCTGCAATCGTTGTTATCGATAGTGAAGGAAACGATTTCTACGAAATCGGTCAAGCTCCATACCGCGAAGACGTTTAATCACTAAACAATTAAGAGGCTTTCTTTAGAAGGCCTCTTATTTTATTATATATAGGTTAAAGAGGAGAATAGAGATAACAAAATCTAGCTTTTTCATCTTTAATATAAAGAGATTGTGATATAATACAGATAAAGAGATAGTAAAGAGAAAGGAGACGCTATGATAGGACTTATAGTAAGTGGTATTATTTTGCTCCTCATCGAAATGATGATACCAGGATTTGGCATCTTTGGTCTAACAGGCTTGTTGCTATTCCTATGGGGTATCTATGATTGGATGGGAGGAGGACCTATGGCAATAGTTACTGTCACCTCGCTTTCAGTAGTGGGCGTACTATTGTTGTGGTGGATTATCTCTGTATTTCCTAAGACAGTTTTAGGAGAACGATTGACATTGCACCTAACATCTACAAAGGAAAAAGGATATGCTACACATCCAGATCCAAATTGTTGGTTAGGCAAGATTGGATATACAAAAACGGTGTTGCGACCAGCAGGGACCATTGTGGTGGAAGGAAATTTTCTCGATGCAGTTACTGATGGTGAATTTTATGAACCAGGCACAGAAGTGGAAATTATTTCTGTTACTGGTGGTCGTATCGTGGTGAGAACTACAAATAGATAGGAGGACATATGGAAACAATTATTGGAACGGTGGGATTTATCATTTTTCCGATTATTCTAATTATCGGCATTTCTTTATTTTTACATTTCGTCCCATTAGGGCTATGGGTATCTGCCTTAGCAGCAGGCGTGAACGTCAGCATTATGACTTTGATTGGTATGCGTCTTCGTCGAGTATCTCCATCGCAAATCGTACTTCCTTTGGTGAAAGCCAATAAAGCTGGCTTAGATGTGACGGTAGATCAATTAGAGGCCCATTATTTAGCGGGTGGTGATGTAGACCGTGTGGTTGATGCATTGATTGCAGCAGAACGTGCTACTATGGAGTTAACATTTGAACGATCTGCAGCCATTGATTTAGCAGGTCGTGATGTATTAGAAGCGGTACAAATGTCGGTCAATCCAAAGGTGATTGAAACACCGATTATTTCTGCAGTAGCTAAAAATGGTATTGAACTAAAAGTTCGTGCTCGTGTGACAGTGCGTGCTAATATTGATCGTTTAGTTGGTGGCGCTGGAGAAGCAACGATTATTGCCCGTGTTGGGGAAGGTATTGTTACTACCGTAGGTTCTTCTGAAGAGCATACAGACGTGTTGGAAAATCCAGACCATATTTCTCGTACTGTATTGAATAAAGGCTTAGATGCAGGGACAGCTTTTGAAATCTTATCCATCGATATTGCCGACGTGGATGTAGGACGTAATATTGGCGCCCAGTTGATGACAGATCAAGCGGAAGCGGATAAAAAAATCGCCCAAGCGCAAGCAGAAAAACGTCGTGCTATGGCGGTGGCGCAAGAACAAGAAATGCGTGCCCATACCCAAGAAATGCAAGCAAAGGTAGTAGAAGCTCAAGCGGAAGTACCAAAAGCGCTATCCCAAGCGTTACGTGAGGGTAATTTGGGTGTTATGGATTACTATTCGATGAATAATATTATGGCGGACACTAAAATGCGTGAAAGTATTTCTGAAGGTGATTATGCATCTACCATCGATGGTAAAGGTACACATGAATAAGGTAGAGGAGGTATCCGATTATGGAAATAGGGATACTCATTCTGATTATTTTAGGATCCTTTATATTTAAAAAAGGAACACCTAACGAGGAATCTTCACAAAAACCAGTTCCGACTAAGGATATGACTTGGGAGGAAATGGAAGAGTATTATGGTATTACACTTTCACGGGACCCGAAGGAATCTGTGAATATGGATCCTGATGTAATGGTGGGAAACACCTCCGAAGGGACTGTGAATACAAGTAATCCAGTGAATGTAGATAGATATGAAAAGCCAGAAGACTCACCGAGATATGACGCAGAGGAAATGCGAGCTACAGTCCATGAACGAATAGAGGCTAAACGAAGGAAATCTGCAAACATATCTGTTAAAGAGGTGAGAAAAGACAGACCTATTTATTCTGGTACGTCTAAGAATGAAGGCTTACGATTAGCAGCTAGGTATGGAATGGTGTGGTCTATGATTTTAGAAACACCAAAAGGGGCGCGTATGTTAGGCCGTTATCGTCGATAGTATGTTAGTAGAATCGATAGGTAATACCCAGATATAATGATGTGATTGTACTTATACATCCTCTGTATAGATTTATTTGCTATTAGATATAGTAATACATATAGTACCTATAAAAATGAGCTATCAAGTTGGGAATGTCCTTTCATGATAGCTCATTTTGTATATGTTACAAGGAATTTACAGTTACACTCTATACTAAATATTGGGTTATACTAAAGCTAGATTCATCAATAGTATCATTAATTGTTTAGATGTATAGATTAAAAGCGACTCTACTGTGTAGAGTCGCTTGTATTGATTATAAAGTTTTGATATCTGTTTCTGCTAAGGAAGCAACGATGGAATCTGCTAATTCTTCAAACAATGGTAATTGTTCATCGTGTAATGCGCCTTTAATATCTAGTGGAGTACCAACGATTTCCATGTTTTTAAATTCATTTGTAAAGTAATCAACCATGCGTTTCATCGCGCCGGATGCCCAGGAATGGTTACCTACGATAGAAACTTTATGGTTATGGAAGTTTAATGCATGTAATTCATGTAATAAGTTTTCCATAGTCAAGTATAAGCCTAAGTTGTAAGTTGGTGCCATACATACTAAATGGCTATATTTCCATGCATCAGAAATGATGTAAGATGGATTAGTTTTAGATACATCATAAATACGGATATCTGTTACACCGCGTAAAGATAGCAACTTCGCTAATTGCTGAGCCATTTCAGCAGTGTTGCCATACATGGAACCGAAAGCAATGACAACGCCTTTTTTCTCTGCATTGTAAGTGCTCCAATGCATGTATTTACTGATGATGTAAGAAATGCTATCAGGAGTTCTCCAAATTGGTCCATGAAGAGGTGCAATGATATTTACATTCAAAGAAGATGCTTTTTTCAATGCATTTTGTACTTGTGCACCATATTTACCTACGATATTTGTGTAATAACGACGAGCTTCATCTTCGTATACACGATCAAAATCTAATTGATCAGCGAAGATATTGCCGTTGATGGTGCCAAATGTACCAAACGCATCAGCAGAGAATAAAGTGCCTGTTGTTGATTCGTAAGTACAGGTTACTTCTGGCCAGTGAACCATTGGCATAGTGTAGCTGTGAAGCTTATGATGACCAAGATCGATGGTGTCGCCTTCTTTTACTTCGTAGTAGTTGTCAGGAGCTGGACGACCATAGAACTGCTCAAAGAATCGGAATGTAGTTTTATTGCCGACCATTTTCACATTTGGGTAACGGTCTAACAATTCTACTAATGTAGCACAATGATCAGGTTCCATGTGATTTACGATTAAATAATCTAACTCACGACCGTTTAATAAATGTTCTACATTGTCAAAGAATTCTTGACGAATACTATCATCTACAGAGTCAACAATACAAGTTTTTTCGTCGTCAATAAAATAGGAATTGTAGCTTACCCCATTTGGAATTGGAAACAAGTTTTCAAAACGTTCTGTACTCCAATCGTTGCTACCAATCCAATAAATATGATCAGTCAATTTTTGTGCGCAATGCATAGTTAAATTCCTTTCATACATACGGGGGGATTGTTATGCCCCAGATTTTCTTATCAAATATATATTACTAGTTTATAAGCTAGAACGCAACTGTTTTATATAGTTTTATTACAAATAGATAGATAAAATTCTATTTGTATTTTTGCAGTTTGACAATAGTAATGAATATAGGTAAACTTATAAGTATATATAATAGTAAAGTAATAGTGGAAGTGAATTACTTTCATAGAAAATTTGAGGTTATTTATGTCTGTGTCTGCAGAATTACTGCGTGCCTTTGTGGGAGTAGGATTGCACTTATCTTTTTCCAAGGCGGCGAAAGCGAATGGTGTCTCACAATCGGCCATTAGCCAGAGTATTAAGCAATTAGAAAAAGATTTAGGAATTCCTCTATTTGAAAGGACAACAAAATCAGTAGCTTTTACAAAAGCAGGTCGTGAACTCTTTGAAACAGCTGTAGAAGCATTTTCCATTTTAGACAATGGGATTGTAAAACTACAAGAACGTGTATCTAGGGATTATAAGAGTTTACACTTAGCAGCTACAGATACATTGAGTAAGTATTTTTTGTTACCTACTTTCAAAAGTTGGCAAGAAAAACAGCTAGATATTAGTTTACGTGTTACGAATCGACCATCCCGTGAATGCGTAGGAATGCTTGAATCGGGAGAGGCTCAAATCGCTGTGGTTCATGCCTATGATGGACTCTATGATAATAATCATTTAGAAATCCTAGATTTAGAGCCTATGCAAGATATATTTGTAGGAGGCACTATATACAAAGATGAGTCGAAGGTTTGGTCCATTGATGAAATTATGGCAGAGCCATTATTATTGCTTACGATGGGGGCGAGCAGTCGAACTTTTTTGATACGGTTACCTATAATAGATGCACGAGCCCAGCTTTTGAGCTAGGTAGCTTGGATGTACTTATGGATTTGGTTGAAATTAACTTAGGGATTTCTTTAGTGCCAGAATTAGTGGCTAGAGAAAAAATAAAAAAGGCTCTTTAATCGAATTAAAGACGAACTTACATATTCCAGAGCGTCGTATTGTATTAGTACGCTCAAGAATGGATGCATTAACAGAAGGTGTTTCACAATTTATTAATATATTGAAAGACAGAAAACAATAAGGAGGATCATCGTGGAATTATTAAAACAGCGTATTGATGCAGAAGGTATTGTATTAAACAATCGAGTGTTAAAAGTAGATGGATTTTTAAATCATCAAATTGATCCTAAATTGTTTGTTCAAATCGGTAAAGAAATTGCGAAACAATTTGAAGGACGAGGCATTGAACGTATTGTTACGATTGAAGCATCTGGTATTGCAATCGCATTACAAGTTGCCATTGAATTAGATGTTCCTTTAGTATTTGCGCGCAAGAAAAAATCTATTTTGATGACAGATGATGTATATCACTCTGTGGTATATTCTTATACAAAAGAAGAGAACTATGATGTAACAATCTCCAAAAAATTCTTACCTGCAGGAGAGAAAGTATTAATTATTGACGATTTTTTAGCTAGCGGTGAAGCAGCTATGGGATTAGCTAAGCTTGTAGAAAGCGCAGGAGATACGGTAGAAGGAATTGCTATTGTCATTGAAAAATCATTCCAACCAGGTCGTGAGCGTTTAGAAAAAGCAGGGTATGAAGTACATTCTTTAGTGCGAATTGCACGCTTTGAAAATGATCGTTGTATTTATAAAGAAGATGAATCTTGTTAATCCATTGAAATCATAACTCATTGTGTGTTATCATTATGGTAATGAGTTTTAATTTTAAACGTATTTGAAATGGAGTTAAGACAGTGAACAAAAAAGCAGAATTATTTCAACAGTTTATTGAACAAAATGAATTAACAAATCTTTTTACTCTTCGTGAGATTGAAAATGACCAATATAATACAGCGATATTCGATGCGAGTATTGAGTATAATGATATTGTGTTCCCATTGTTTGTAGTATTGGATGATACGCCATTTGGTTTTGTGCGTTTAGAAATTGCAGGTGGTCGTTTCACTCCAGAACAGCGAAAAGCTACAGTGGAAGTGCTAAATCAATTGAATAGTGAATTTAAATGTTTCAAACACTATCTAATGGAAGAAGATGGCTACGAAGCAATTCTTTTAGATGTAAGCTTAATGAGTGGAGATAATTTTGAGCCAGAGTTAGTAGCATATACTATTTTTGAGGTCTTGTATCCACATACACAAAAAGACTTAACTCGTATTATTGCAGCAGTAGAAAGTGTTAAAGTAGAAAATACTGCAGTAGAAGAAACGGCTACTAAAAAAGAAAGTAAACCGCGGAAAACTACAAAATCTAAAAAGGATTAAGACTGATAGAATAAAATTATATGGGCATTGTGACAAGCAATGCCCTTTTTTTTAACGAGGTGATACCTATGAATGAAAAGGCGAGATTATTTGAAAAATTTCTCATTGATGAACAATTGACATGCTTTGAAAAGCGTGAAGTTGGCGATGAAGATCATACGGTTGTATTTAGATCCTATGTACAAACAGAATTAGGAGATATTCCAGTATTTTTATTGTTGGATGATACAATTTATGCTACAATTCGATTATTGATGGGGGCAGGTGTTGTTACTAAGGAAAATCGTCAAGATATTCTGACTTTTATCAATCGTGAGAACAGTACATATAAAAGCTTCAAATATTATATTGAAGAAGATGATGATAGTGTATATTTAGATTGTATTAATCAAAGCGCAAATTCTAATTTTGATCCACGATTGTTATATGTATTGATGACACAGATTGTTGAATACATTCCTGGAAAAATTCAAACTATAGGTGAGGTATTCCGAGTTGAACAATTACCGCCACCAGAACATGCACATGAATAATATAAATAATTTATGAGTGAAAACGATTAAAATAGAATGAAATCTATCAATTTTGATTAAAATATAATCAAAAATACGCATGCGCAGTTGGGATAAACAATTCAATTCGTGTAATACAATTCAAAAATGCTGAAAAATATAGAGAGATACACAATTCGTGAGATGTGGGATAGTGGTTTTCTATAGCATATCTATTGTATCTCATGCTATAATAGAGATAGGTTATTTATACTATAGATTCACGTAGTATAAGGGGTGATACAATGGCATTAGGTGAAAATTTAAGACATGCCCGTAAACGGATTGGGCGGAGTCAATTAGATGTGGCTCGGGATATTGGTATTAGTAATGCTGCCCTGTCAAATTACGAAACAGGATATCGAGAGCCTGATTTGGAAACCTTAAAGCGATTGGCTAATTATTATGATGTAACAATTGATGAATTAGCAGGCAATGCAAGCATGGCTAGAGAAATTCTTTACGATTTGAGTAGCATTGTAAAAAATGGGCGCATCGCACATAATGGTGTAGAATATGTATTAAGTGATTCACAACGATTAAAATTGAGACGCCAAATTGCACATGCATTTGAAATGTTCAATGAAGGAAAATCCAATTGGTAGGATAAACATGTTATTCTAGGAACGTTTGTGGAATAGCATATCATCGTATAGAAAGCGTAGAAGCTCTCGGGTACGTTTGAGAGTGCAAGTTACCGTATCTACAAATAAAAAGCACAGTTCTATGAAAATAGGACTGTCTTTTTATTGTCCAAAGGAGATATGATATAATTTACAAAAGAGGTATTTATAACGATGACTAGCAATAGTCAAGAGTGGATAATATAACATAATACTTATAGGGTAGATACATAGGATACATGAAAGTGAGGTAAAAATGAATAAACCAATAGTAGTAGTACCGGGTCTAGTGCGTAAAGATGTAGTCGCTTATTTAAGTGAACATGTGACAGTGCGTCAGTGGACAGAAAAAGAAAAAATGCCAAAAGAGCTGCTAAAAGAATGGCTTCGTGATGCAGATGGATTATGGAGTATTAATCATTTTGCTGTGGATGAAGAACTAGTTAAAGATGCGCCAAATTTAAAGGTAATTGCACAGGCTTCTGTGGGCTATGATAATATCGATATCGATGCGTTAACAGCACGTCATATACCTTATGGCAATACACCTGATGTATTAACAGAAACCACAGCTGAGTTAGCATTTACATTGATGGCAGCTGCCAGTCGTAGAATTTATGAAAATGCTCAGTTCGTTAAGGAGGGTAAATGGGTTGAACGCCCTTCAAATATTAAAGGTAAAGATTTAAGCCGTATGACATTAGGCATTATAGGTATGGGTAAAATTGGTGTGTCCGTATCTCGTAGAGCTCGTGCTTTTGGGATGACTGTACAGTATCATAACCGTAATCGTCGCAATGACGATAGTTTACTTATGACAACCTATGTATCACTGGGCAAGTTGCTCACTACTAGTGATATTATTTTAGTAATGGCTCCATTGACAGAGGAAACATATCATTTAATTGATGCAGAAGCTTTTGAAATGATGAAGGAGACGGCTTTATTTGTCAATGTGGGACGTGGAAAAATTGTGGATACAGATGCATTAGTGCACGCGTTAGAAACGGGTCAAATCGATTACGCGGCTTTAGATGTGGTAGATCCAGAACCAATTGGGGCAGACCATCCATTACTTAAAACTGGTAAATGCTTAGTGGTACCTCATATTGGGTCTTTCACTGATCGCACTCGTAAAGAGATGGCTATGCTGACAGCTAATAATCTGATTGCTGGTGTACATGGTAAACCATTGTTGACCTGTGTCAATGAAAGCGTTAATTACCAATCCATCGAGAAATAAATGGTAGAGAACTGATATGAAAATTGCTGGTTTCATTCATAAGAAAACGGTGAAACATAGCTGTTCCTGTGGTATAATAAAGAGAATGTGCAGAACGTGCACTTGTGTATAATCAATCTAAGAGAGGAAGAATCACATGGAATCGAAAGAGACGATGATGAGTACAGAAGAAACAACGCCTCAAACTGTTAATTTTATTGAAGCGATTATTAATACAGACAATGAAGAAAATACCTATGGAAAACGTGTTCATACGCGATTCCCGCCTGAGCCAAATGGGTATTTGCATATTGGACATGCAAAATCTATTTGTCTTAACTTTGGTCTTGGCAAATCGTATCATGGCTTAACAAACTTGCGTTTTGATGATACAAATCCTGTGAAAGAAGATGTGGAATATGTAGAATCCATTGAAGAAGATGTAAAATGGTTAGGCTTTGAATGGCATGGGGATGTACATTATGCATCTGACTATTTTGGTAAATTATATGAATATGCCCAAGTATTGATCAAAAAAGGTAAAGCCTATGTAGATGATCAAACACCAGAAGAAATCCGTGCTACTCGTGGTGATTTTACAACTCCTGGCACGAATAGTCCTTATCGTGACCGTAGCGTAGAAGAAAACTTACGTCTTTTTGAAGAAATGAAAGCGGGCAAATATAAAGATGGAGAAAAAGTACTACGTGCCAAAATTGATATGGCAGACCCTAATATCGTAATGCGAGATCCTGTATTGTATCGTATTTTACATGCTGACCATCATCGTACAGGTTCTGAATGGAATATTTACCCTATGTATGACTATGCCCATCCAGTATCTGATGCGATTGAACGTATTACCCATTCTGTATGTACCTTAGAATTTGAAGTGCATCGACCACTTTATAATTGGGTGTTGGAAGATTGGGAAGATACAGAAAAACCAAAACAGATTGAATTTGCTCGCTTAAATGTGACGAATATGGTCATGAGTAAACGTAAATTGCGTCAATTAGTTGAGTTGAATCTTGTAAGTGGTTGGGATGATCCTCGTATGCCAACGATTTCTGGTTTACGTCGTCGTGGTTATACCCCAGAGTCCATTCGGGATTTCTGTGAACGTATTGGTGTAGCCAAAGCAGATAGCATGGTAGAAGTAGGTCTATTAGAGTTCTGTATCCGTGAAGATTTGAAATTAAAAGCGCCACGGTATATGGCAGTACTAGACCCAGTAAAAGTTGTCATCACAAATTATCCAGAAGGGCAAACGGAGACATTAGTGATCGAGAACAATACAGAAAATGAAGCAATGGGCACACGTGAAGTGACATTTGGTCGAGAAGTGTACATTGAGCGTGGTGATTTTATGGAAGAGCCAGTGAAAAAATTCTTCCGTTTAGCACCTGGCAAAGAAGTACGCTTAAAAGGTGCCTACATCATTGAATGTCAATCTGTATTAAAGGATGACAATGGCAATATCACTGAAATCCATTGTACCTATGATCCAACTACAAAATCTGGAACAGGCTGTCAAAAGAAAGTAAAAGGTATCTTACATTGGGTAGAAGCCTCTACAGCGGTAGATATGGAAGTGCGCTTATACGATTATTTATTATCTGCAGAAGATGACGAATCGGCAGATAAGGATTTCTTACAACAGTTGAATCCAAACTCCTTAGAAGTAAAATCTGCTAAAGGTGAAGCAGCATTCCGTAATACACAAGTAGGTGATCATTATCATTTCTTGCGTACCGGTTATTTTGTAACGGATAAAGATAGCACGCCAGACCATATTGTGATGAATCGAACTGTAGGTATGCGTGATACCTGGGCGAAAATGCAAAAGAAACAAGGTTAGGCGGATATAATGAATAGAAAAATAACATATTTTGTATGGCTATGTACGCTTGTATGTATGCTAGTTGGCAGCAAGATTGGTGTGGAAGCATCCAATAGGGTATCAGATAGATGGCCGGCTACTATGCTTGTGCAAGCAGGGAGTAGTGCTAGTATTATTTCTAGTGGTATGCCACAGTCATTGGAAGAGGGACTACGACAAATTGGTATTGATACAAGTGAGTCCTACATGCTGATGGATAAACAAAATAACAATTATTACTATGCCCGTTATGGTGAAGGCACCTTGCTATATGGATTTGGTCCTAAGCAAGGTGGTTGGAATTCTACATCAGCCCCTGTAGGATTTAAATATACAGTCGCTATGATTCAGGACTATGATTCATATGTAAAAGAGCACCCTGAATCATTCCAAGTGATTGTCCCATTTCGAGAAGTAAGAAAACATGTATATGCAGGTGAAATCATTGTAAATACATGGTTTAAGCAAGTGGAATATCCTATGTATCTGCAAATTACATTCTTGTCAGATAGTACAGGAGCCCCACGAGTAAAATATGTCATGACAAATGTGCAAGATACAGCACTGAGAAAACAATTACAGTATTTATTATAAAGAAAAGTTGCAAACTTTGAAGAATAGTATTGACTATGAGTAGTATGAAATACCTATCTTTCAAAGAGTGCAACTTTTTTGTTTTAAATGAAAAAACTTCTCATGCTTATTGACATATGGTAGGATTATTTGTATTATAATAATAGAAATAATTTTCATTATTTTGATTCATCTTTCGAGATGATATATATCCGGATTATCTATTTGCTGTGAGAGCAAGTGTTCTCCCCAAAATAAGTAAAAAGGCAGGTACAACAAATGGAATCCATCGAGCAGATTATCGGTTACCATTGTGCGCCCGCGATTCGAGGTATTAAAGTGGCAAATCTTGTTGCTTTACCTCAGCATTTAGGGGCTAAGATGGTAGAAAAAACACATGAGTATAATGATAAATTTAATCAAAAAGGTCTATTCTTTTATGAATTGTGCCATTGTGATAAACGAAAATTATTACTCGTATTTCGTGAACGTATGCTTGAGGACTATTTGCGACAACCTGAGGTGCTAGCATTTTTACAAAACTATGGATATGAATCCTATGAAACTTTGGCAGATTGGTTATTATATTTGCGTGATCGTATTGAAATGAGCGACGTATTTCCTCATGAAATCGGTGTGTTTTTAGGATATCCATTAGAAGATGTAAAAGCGTTTATCCAATTCCGCGGAGCAGGCTATAAAGTCTGTGGCGACTGGAAGGTATATGGAAATCAGGCGTCAGCTATGCACGCATTTCATTGTTTTCGAATGTGTCGTGACTATTGTCATGCACAGTTGAATAAAGGAAAATCTTTAGAGTCTTTGGTTGCCGTAACGGCATGCTAGGAGGTAACATTATGATCGCTGTAATTTATTGGTCTGGAACAGGTAACACAGCTGCAATGGCAGAAGCTGTAGGTAAAGGCATTGCTGATGCTGGTCAAGAAGTGGTAGTAAAATCCGTTTCTGAAATCACTGCTGATGAAGCTGCTAATTATGAAAAATTAGCATTAGGTTGCGCTGACATGGGTGCTGAAGAATTGGAAGACGGTGAATTTGCACCATTCTATGAAGCATTAGAACCTAAATTGGCAGGTAAAAAAGTAGTATTGTTTGGCTCCTATGGTTGGGGTGGCTCTTGGTTAGATGACTGGGCTGGTCGCGTAGAAGGCGCGAATGGCGTCGTAGTTGACAAATTACCAGTTATGGGCGAACCTGATGATTCTGGTAAAGAACAATGTGAAGCATTAGGAAAAGCATTAGTAAACGCATAAGCCAACTATACGGCATATGATAACTCAATATACTAGCTCTTAATCATAAGAGGTGGATAGCTCAGCTATTCACCTCTTATTTTATTTTTGCAACCCTATTGCTAATTCGGAATCACTCATACATTGACCGTGCACGTTAAACTTTACTATAATAAAGAAATAGTTATAGTTATTAGTATAGGAGGTATTGTATGCAAGTATTACAAAACTGGAAATTACATGCATTGGCTCTTGTGATTACCATCATTGCAGAAATGATCGGAATCCAACGATTTGGAGCTGTGGTATTCTTACCGCTTCTCTACGCGTTGATTATGGGTTTGTTTGTATCCATTCCATCATTCAAAATTTTAACAGTAGAAACCATGGAAAAATCAGCGGATTATCTTGGGATTGCAGTGATGCTCTTAATGGTTAAAGTAGGCTTAGGGATTGGCCCTAATTTAGAAATTCTTTCTACTGCTGGGTTGGCTCTTATGTTACAAGAGTTAGGCCATTTCTTTGGTACTATTTTATTCGGCTTGCCAGTGGCATTATTAGTAGGAATGCGCCGTGAAGCGGTGGGTGCTTGTTACTCTGTAGACCGGGAACCTAATGTAGCGATTATCATTGATAAATTTGGCTTTAGCTCTCCTGAAGGCCGTGGCGTTATGGGCATGTATATTTGTGGCGTATTGATTGGTGCTATGTGGGCGTCTGTACTAGCAGGATTTTTTGCTCAAATGGGTTGGTTTCATCCACTGGCCTTGGCTATGGGTGCGGGTGTAGGTAGTGCTAGTATGATGGCTGCTTCTACTGCCCCTATCATTGCAGTATATCCAGAATATGAAGCTCAAATTGCAGCTTTAGCAGGGGCAGCGAATTTGCTGACTACTGTACTAGGCGTTTACTTTGGTATTTTCGTATCTTTGCCTGTGATGGAAAAAACATATAATTTCTTTACAGGTCGTACACGTGAACAAGACTTGGCAGAGGAGGGACAATAAGATGACTATGAGTGAAAAAATTACACAATTTGTCATTGTTATATGCATTGCAGCTATTATGACTGCTCTGGGTAATATCATTGATGGCAAGCATCTATTGGGCCCAAGCCTTGTAGGGGTCTTTGTGATTGCTGGGTTAGCAATTATTGGTGCGATTATTTCCTATTTGCCATTAGCTAATCGATTCCCTATGGTCTTCTGGGTATCTTTAGTAGGGGTCATTGCATCTTTGCCAATCATGCCAGGGCAAGCATGGATTATTGCACAAACAAAAGAAGTAACATTCTTGGCTACAACCACACCAGTATTAGCCTATGCAGGTCTCTCCTTGGGAAAAGACTTAGGAGCATTCCGTCGTCTATCTTGGAGAATTATTCCAGTAGCCTTAGCGGTAACGGCAGGTACCTTTATTTGTGCTGCTGCAGTAGCTCATTTTGTATTACATATGCAAGGTGTGATTTAAATTTGAATATAACCATATAGGTTATAGTTGAACCTAATGAAAGAGAGTTGATGATTTCCTATCAACTCTCTTTTTGATTTCGTGGTACAATAGAGTTCAAGAGTTATACATAGATACCTTTTAGTAAAAGGTGTTTTCATACAATGTAAAAGGAGACCGATTATGTTAACGAAAGAAGAACTAAAACAACGTGTGTGTGATGCTATTGTAGCAGGACAAGATCGATTGCGTGCATTAGCTAGCGCCATTATGGATGAACCAGAATTGGGCTATAAAGAGCATAAAACATCTCAAAAAGTACAAGATATGTTTACAGAGCTAGGGATTCCTTTTACAACGGGTCATGCTATTACAGGTGTGAAAGGTCGTTTGCATGGTGGTAAATCTAAAAAAACTGTCGCCATGATCGGTGAATTGGATGCCATCGTATGTCACCGTCATCCAAAGGCAGATCCTATGACAGGGGCGGCCCATTGTTGTGGACATAATGTGCAAATTGCCAATTTATTTGCAGTAGCCATGGGCTTACAAGCAGAAGGTGTTATGGAAGCTCTTGGTGGGGATGTAGTTTTATTTGCTGTGCCAGCAGAAGAGATGATCGAAGTAGATTATCGCAATACATTGCGTGAAAAAGGAACGATTAAATACTTAGGTGGTAAACAACAGCTGATTTATGAAGGGGCTTTTGATGATATCCATATGGCTATGCAAATGCATGTGGAAACAGCGGACACACCTACGGGAGAAATGAACTTAGGTAGTACCTCCAATGGATTTGTGGCAAAACTGATTGAATACCATGGTAAAATTGCCCATGCAGCGGCATCTCCTCATGAAGGGATTAACGCATTAAATGCAGCTTTGATGGGGGTGATGGGGGTGCATGCCATTCGTGAGACTTTCAAAGAGAGCGATTATTTCCGTTTCCATCCTATCATTAATCAAGGGGGAACCTTGGTCAACTGTGTACCAGATTATGTGCAAGTTGAAAGCTATGTGCGTGCTTCTAATGTACAAGCTATTGTGGATGGGAATCAACGTGTTAATCGTGCCTTGAAAGCTGGCGGAGATGCAGTGGGGGCTACTTGTGTGATTCATGATCTACCGGGCTATTTACCGATGCGTGATAATCCAGATATGAACAGTTTATTGCGGTCTAACTCAGAACCGCTATTTGGTACAGACAATGTACGTCAACGGGTGCATATGACAGCAAGTACTGACATGGGCGATGTATCCCATTTAATGCCTGTTATCCACCCTTGGGTGGGATGTATTGAAGGGGTGCTCCATAGTGCGGAATATAATATTACCGTACCAGATGTAGCCTATATTAAAACGGCTCAAGCCTTAGCCATGACTATTGTTGATTTATTATATGATGAGGCACAGGTTGCGGAAGAAATTTTAGAAAACTTTGAAGCTCCTTTAACAAAAGAAACGTATATTGAATTGTTAGATTCTATTGCCAGTGGAAAATAGTAAAAATTCTCATATCTAAAATAGTCGATGTATGATATACTATATACAAAGAATAAAGATTATCCATTGGTTTAGAAAGGATGACGTAAATGAAACAATATGATGTAATCGTAATTGGTACTGGTGGTGCTAGCTTAGTAGCTGATGCGGCATTAAAAGCAGGTAAACGTGTAGCTGTTATTGAAAAAACAGGATTTGGTGGTACTTGTTTAACACGTGGCTGTATTCCAACAAAAGTAATGGTTACGGCAGCGGATGTGGTACATGAAAGCCATGGTTGGAAAAAAATTGGTGTAGAAACTGCCACACCGACTCTTAACTGGGATGTAGTGAGTGAACGGGTTTGGAAAGCTATCAATAAAAGCAAAGGGGTTAAAGAGTTCTATGAAAGCTTTGATAATGCTGATGTATACCATGGAGCAGCTACATTTGTAAGTGATAAAGTATTATATGTAACATTGCAAGATGGTACAAAAACAGAAGAAATTACAGCACCTACTATTATCATTGGTACAGGCGGTCATTCTAAAGTAAATCATGTGGACGGTTTAGAAGAAGCTGGTTATATTACAAGTGAAAAATTCTTTGGCAGTGAATATCCAAAAGTACCATATAAACGACTAGCTGTATTTGGTGGTGGTCCTATTGGTACAGAATTTGCAGGCGTTTTTGCTGCAGCAGGTACGGAAGTGACATTAATCCAGCGCAATGTGCGTTTGTTACCAAAAGAAGATGAAGCTATTTCTGCTCATATTTTAGAAGAAATGAAAGCCATTGGAGTGAACGTATTAACAGATACTGTATGTGATAATGTACGTGTGGATAATGGTGATAAAGTAATCACTGTGAAAAACCGTACTACAGGTGAAGTATCTGAAATCCGTGTAGATGAAATTTTGGTGGCTACTGGGATTGCTCCGTCTGTAGAAGATTTGCACCTAGAAAATACTCATATTGAGCAATTACCAGGTGGCTGGATTAAAACTAATGAATTTTTAGAAACATCTGTAGAAGGTGTGTATGCATTAGGTGATGTGAATGGTAATGCAGCCTTCCGTCATCGTGCCAACTATGAAGGGGATATTATCTCTCATAATTTATATCGTGCTACATCTCCAACAGACTATCGTTGGGCACGCTATGATTTGATTCCTATGGTGACGTTCACGTATCCAGAAGTAGGTCGTGTTGGTATGACAGAAGCGGAAGCTAAAGAAGCTGGTTATGATGTAGGGGTTGGTATCAACCATTATTCTAACTCTGCTAAAGGCATGGCTCTTGGTATTGACAAAGGTGATGTGCATGATGGGTTTATCAAAGTAGTGGTAGACAAAGCTACGAATCGTCTATTAGGGGCTCATATCGTGGGACCACAAGCATCGATCTTGTTCCAACCATATGTACATTTAATGAATAGTGGTGAAGTGAAATTAGTGCCTGTTCATGAAGAAATCGGTTCTAATACAACGAAAGAACTACGTGCACAAGGTTTGACACGGTACTTGGATCCACAATCTGTTATCTCCATTGGCGAGGCTATGGCTCCACATCCAACATTGTCAGAAGTGTCTATGTGGACGCAAGTATTCTACGAACATAAATGGTAATCTATTAATAAGATATTTACTAAAAACTGTAGTGATGGGAATACTATCACTGCAGTTTTTTTATGCTAATATATGATGATAATTGATATATTGTGCAGTACCTATAATTAGAATATGTTTATTCTGTATAGGCAGATATGAGTATGATGTGCTAGTAATGCTAGAGGTGTAATATAGTATAAAAAATATAGCCTACCTTATTGTATGAGTATATGACATAGGTTATAACTATTTTGAAATCAAATATTCTCAATTAAAATTATAGTTGATAATAATTAAATAATAGTATATAATGAGAAAGTAAATGAGAATAAAAAGCTACCTCTGTGATATAGCAGATTAGAATGGGGTAGAATTGTGAGTATATGTTAAATAGATAAAAGAGGTGTAGTATGACAGAAGTATTAATCCGTTTTATTTGTAAAAAATAAAGATGGAGTCAAAGATACTAATGTACGCCAACAATATGGGATTATGGCGAGTATCACCGGTATTGTGGTAAATGTGTTAGTTTGTTTAGGGGAATTAATCATTGGTTTTCTTATCGGCTCCATTGCCATGATTAGTGATGCTATCCATAATGTGGCTGATGCAGGGGGATCCTTAGTATCCTTTTTGAGTTTTAAATTATCTGGCCGTAAAGCAGATGCAGAGCATCCATATGGACATGGTCGAATGGAATATTTGTTATCCATTGGTTTTTCTATTTTGCTTTTTGTAGTAGCTGCTCAATTAGGTATTGAAGCGGTGGAGCACATTATGAATCCCGAGGTAGTAGAGTTTTCCATATCCGCACTGGCTGTTATGTTAGGGGCTATGGCTTTGAAGATTTGGTTATCCTTCTTTTTGCGTTCCATTGGTAATCGTATTGATTCTCCGATCTTGCGTGCCAATGGGAAAGAAGCTTTATCCGATGTATGGGCGACGGCAGCGATTGCTATTGGCTTATTGTTGGGCGGTATATTCCAATTGAGCGTTGATGGGTATTTAGGCTTAATTGTGGCACTTATCATTGCCAAAGCTGGTTTTGAAGTGCTGAAAGAAGCGACAGATCGTTTATTAGGATTTGAACCTACTGCAGAACGTGTACAAGAGATTATTAATTTTGTAGAATCTAAGGCTGGCATTTTAGGAACTCATGATTTAATGATTCATGATTATGGTCCAGGCCACGAGTATGCTTCTATCCACGTAGAAGTAGATGCGAAACAAGATGCGATGACCATCCATAATATGATTGATCGTGTAGAACGACAAGCTTTGAAAGAATTACAGTTAAAACTGACCATCCATATGGATCCAATCGTTGTCAATGAGCAAACACTAGCTTTGCAACAACGTTTAGTGGCAGTGATTCAAGCCTATGATGACAGTTTTTCTTTATACGATATTCGAATTGATATGGAACATAGAAAGATTAGTTTTGACGTACAAGTACCGCATGATGTGAAATATACGAAAGAGGAACTTTCACAAAGATTAAGCCAATTAGTAGAAGCGGTACTGCCAACATTCGTAGTGAAACCGAATGTAGTACACGGATACACTGGGGTATAAGAGAAAGCATATCATCCTGTTTGCTTTACAATATAAGTGATGACACAATTAAGAAAGGACTGGTACAGATTGTACCAGTCCTTTTTAGGGCTTACTTTCATAAGCCATATGTAATTATAAATTCTATTGGGCATCCCATACCAAAGAACAAATAGACCTTTCAAACAGTATGTGTGAAGTATACGTTTATACTTTGTCCGTTGGGTAGCCGTGACGCGCATAATCTACAGCTGCTGTAAATAAGATATCTGTAGAAGAGTTTAATGCTGTTTCGGTGGAGTCTTGGATCACGCCGATGATGAATCCAACACCAACCACTTGCATAGCTACATCATTGGAAATACCGAATAGGGAACAAGCTAATGGAATCAATAAGAGTGAACCACCAGCTACACCGGAGGCACCGCAAGCGGAGATAGTAGCGATAATGCTAAGTAAGATTGCTGTCGCTAGATCTACTTGAATACCCAATGTAGATACAGCTGCCAATGCCATAACAGTGATGGTAATAGCTGCACCGCCCATATTGATAGTAGCGCCTAGTGGAATGGAAATGGAGTAGGTATCAGGTGTAATGCCTAGACGTTTTGCTAAATCCATGTTAACTGGAATGTTCGCAGCGGAACTACGAGTGAAGAAGGCTGTAACACCAGATTCACGAAGACAGCGGAATACCAATGGATATGGATTACGTTTCATAACGATAGCTACGATCAATGGATTGATGATGAGCGCTACCGCAAACATACATCCTAATAGGACTAATAACAATTTACCGTAAGTCAGTAAAGCGCCTAACCCATTTTCACCGATAGATTGAGCTACTAAGCCCATGATACCAAGAGGAGCAAATTTAATAATCCATTGTACAGCCAATGTAATCGCATCAGAGATGGAAGCCATCACATCTTTTGTTTCATTTGCTGCATGACGAAGAGCGAAACCAAATAGTAAAGCCCAACCAAGAATGCCGATATAGTTACCACTTAAAATGGCTTTCACAGGATTTTCTACAATATTAGTTAATAAAGTAGAAAGTACTGCAGTAATACCACTAGGAGGTGCTGTATCAGCTGGAGATGCTGTTAATAGCAAAGTCGTAGGGAATAAGAAACTACCTGCTACGGCGATAGCTGCAGATGCAAATGTGCCGATTAAGTACAATACGATGATGGAACGCATACCAGTTTTTTGACCGGAACGATGACGGCTGACTGCTGCGATGACTAAGAAAAATACTAATACAGGTGCTACACCTTTTAATGCACCTACGAAGATGGTACCTAATAAAGATAACTTCACAGCATTTTCTGGAGACCATACGGCAATACCAGTGCCGATTAAGAGACCTATGCAGATTTGCTGGATGAGGCTAAATCTATTGATGAATTGAAATAATGCCCTCATAGAAAACTCCTTATACTTATAAATACTTAAAATCGAGTACAAATATCTACTCATAAAAGACATAAGCACATTATAAACGGAATATATACTTTTGGCAAGAGAAAAAAATCACAAATTATGGAATATCCTCATCCATTCGTGTATAATTAATAGCAGTATAAATAACTGGAGGTATATTGTGGAATTTAAAACACATGAAGATAAAAAAGCTTACGTGCAAGATATATTCTCTCATATTGCGAAGCATTATGATGTGATGAATACATTATTGAGTTTTAACCAAGATGCACGGTGGCGTAGATTTGCTATAGCACAATTAGAATTAACGGAAGGTATGCAACTAGCAGATATTGCTTGTGGTACTTGTATGTTAACAAAAACAGCATTACAAGAAATTCCGTCTTTACATGTGGAAGGACTTGATTTTAGTCCTGAAATGTTAGCGGTGGGGCAAAATCGATTAGAGAAAGAAGGATATACAGATCGAGTGACCTTGACCCAAGGGGATGCTATGGATTTACCTTATGATAGCAATACCTTTGATGGTGCTGTATCTGGTTTTGCTTTGCGCAATGTGCCAAGCATTGAACAAACGATTCGTGAAATGAAACGTGTTGTTAAACCGGGAGGCAAAGTAGTGACTTTGGAATTGGCAAAGCCTACTATGTTTGGGTTTAAACAAGCCTATTATATATACTTTGAAAAGATTCTGCCTGTGTTGGGGAAATTGAGCCGAGATCAATCATCCTATGCATGGCTGCCAGAATCATTGCGCCGTTATGTGGGGCAAGAAGGTGTTCTTCAAATTTTTAAAGATGTGGGACTACAAGATGCTAAGTATTTTGAACTTACAGGTGGCATTGTAGCAGTCCATGTGGGCACCGTACCAGAAGAATAGAAAAAAGCTGTCATACACAACGAGGTAATGACAGCTTTTTATTGTTTATTCGTGGCCAAAGCGATTTGGACTTTTTAATGTTTCTTCGTAGATGTGGTTCACGATCTTCC
>NZ_AFUJ01000012.1:0-27323 GCF_000221605.1 Veillonella sp. oral taxon 780 str. F0422
TTTTCGTAATCTAACCGTTGAAGATAATATTTTAGCTATGTTAGAAACTACGGATCTTTCTAAAGTAGAACAAAAGGCAACCATGGAGTCTTTATTAGAAGAATTTCATATTACCCATGTACGTGACCGCTTGGGCATTCAGTTGTCTGGTGGTGAGCGACGTCGTGTAGAAATTGCTAGAGCCATTGCTTTAAATCCTAAGTTTATATTACTGGATGAACCTTTTGCAGGGGTTGATCCTATTGCGGTAGCAGATATTCAATCTATTATTCGTCATTTGAAAGATCGAGGGATTGGAGTGCTGATTACAGACCATAATGTACGTGAAACATTAGGGATTGTAGATAAAGCTTACATTTTAAATAGTGGTACGATTTTATTAGAAGGTACAGCCGATGAAGTGGCTACGAGCGATGTGGCTCGTAAGTTTATTTAGGTGATGATTTCCGAATGTAGGAGTGGGTATGAGAATTTTAGATAAATATATATTGAAAGCTTTCATAGGGCCATTTCTGTTTGGGATTTTTGCCTTTACTAGCATTTTTATTGGAACAGGTACGCTATTTCGTATTGCCCAATATATTACAGAATATGGGGCTAGTTTATGGTCTGTGACTAGAGCTTTTTTATTGGCATTACCGAATATTGTAATATTAACCTTTCCTATGTCTGTCCTACTAGGATCGCTTATGACATTTGGTCGATTAAGTGGTAGTAGTGAAATTATCGTGATGCGTGCGGGGGGACAAAACTTTTTACGTTTGGCCACACCTGTATATATCATGGCATTTCTTATTTCTCTTTGCTCTATTGCATTTAATGAATATGTAGTGCCAGCAGCGAACCACGCGTATCAAACGATTATCCGTGAGGAGATTATGAAACGTGCTACTCCACAAACACAGGAACATATTGTATTAAAAACATTAGCGGACAAAAAGATTAACACCTTAATGTATGCAGGTAAATATGATAGCTCTACTAAACTGTTGTCTGATATTACAGTGCAACAATTTACGGATGGACAAGTGACACAAATTGAACGTGCTAAAACTGCGAATTGGAACGGTCAATACTGGATTATGCACGATGGTACTATTTATGATATTAATGCATCTGGTGAGGGTATTGATCGAACTATGAAGTTTGAAGAACAAGTATTGCCAATTACGCAAGATCCAGATAAAATTAGTCGATCTCAACGTAAGCCAGAAGAGATGACCATCAAAGAGATTAGACAGCAAATCAAAGCGATGGAGGCTACTGGTGGTAAAATTACAGAATGGCAAATGGAAATGTATCAACGCTTTACTATTCCTGTAGCAAGCTTTATTTTTGCCTTGGTAGGAGCACCATTAGGTTTACAAAAACAACGGTCTAGCTCTTCTATTGGATTTGGCATTTCTGTGTTAGTTATCTTTATTTATTATGGGGTAATGACATTGTCTGGCGCTCTAGGTAAAGGAGGGGCGTTACCACCAGTATTAGCAGCGTGGATTCCTAATACGTTAGGTGTATTAGCTGGTTTATATTTAAACTGGAGAGTATCTAAATAATAAGATTTTACAGGGGTAGCATTACTAATTTAGTAGGTAATGCTACTCTTTTATATCTTGATTGCAGATGAGTATATGGAGACCTTTTATTGTATAACCATTGTAGTGTACTAGGGATTTTGATATACTAAGTAAAGATATAGGACTAGTATTTTACATTGAGGTATATGACCATGTTAGTAGGACTACGGATTCTCCTTATTATTACCATTATGGGGGGATTAATTGCATTTTTAGGCGATAAAATCGGCACTAAAGTAGGGAAACGGAGGATGAGTTTGTTTGGGTTGCGTCCTAAACATACATCTATTATTGTGACTATTGTAACGGGGATATTCATTTCTGCTGCTACGATAGGCGTGTTGAGTATTGCTTCAAACAATGTACGGACCGCTTTATTTGGTATGGATAAATTGAAAGCTGAAATGGCGCAACTTTCAGCAGATATAGATCAAAAAACGAAGGCATTACAACAAAGTAATGATGAATTGAATCAAAAAAATAAACAATTGCAAAAGGTACAAAGTGATGTACAAGCAACGGAGCAAGAGCTAGAAGAAACTCGCAGCGCTTTATCTAGCATGGGAGATCAATTAGTATCGATTCAAGATGCCTATGCAGAAGCGGAACAAAAACTTGTTAACTCTAATGCAGAAGTAGGACGGTTAGAACAGGTACGTACACAATTGGAAAGCCATGTACAAGATCTACAATTAACTACGAAACAATTAGAAGATGGTATCAATCATGTGCGTGAAGGGAACGTGGTATTCCGTAATGGAGAAGTTTTATCCCAAGCTGTGATTCGACCTGGCTTAGGAGAAGTAGAAAGTATGGCTGCCTTAACAAGCTTCTTGAAAGACACGAATCGTCTTATTTTAAATCGATTCCAAATGGAAGAAGAAAAGACAGTCATTTATGTGAGCAGGGATAACTTAAATGAAGTAGCAAAAGTAGTAGCCTCTACGGATAAACCATTGATGATTCGTGTTACTGCTTCAGCAAATATTATTTATGGAGAACCGGCGCTAGCAGAAATTCATGCATATCCTCATGATATGGTTTTCAAAAAAGATACAGTCCTTTGGTCATCTCTGATAGATGGTGGTAAAAGTGCGCAAGACCAAGTGTTGGCATTTTTAAAAGAAGTCAATGGGGAAGCGAAAAAACACGGTATATTACCAGATCCTATTACAGGTGAAGTCGGTTCTTTACCGGGAAATGAGTTATTTATTACTATTCGTAAAATAGAAAATCAACGTGGCCCCGTACGATTAGAGGCAGTCACAAGAGAAGATACTTTCACTAGTGGACCTGTACAAATAATGTTACGTGTCATTCCAGTGAATCAGTGAGGAGTGGACTATGGTATTGGAACCCTACGTATTGGCAGTTGATCCAGGGCGTGATAAAACAGGCGTTGCCATTCTAACAAAAACAGCTCAATTAGTGATGATGGATATTGTGTCTACTGCATCAGTTCAAAAGGAATTAGAAACTTTGCTGGCTATGTATCCAACAATAACCTATATGGTTTGTGGTAATGGAACGAATCACAAAGTGGTGGGATCCATAGTTAAAACACTTGCAATATCACAAGAAAGAGCATTTGCATTCATGAATGAAAAGTATACCACAGAAGAGGCAAGGCGCCGTTATTTTGAGGTGCATCCACCGACAGGGTGGAAAAAATTAGTGCCTAAAGGCATGTTATATCCTCCAGTTCCGGTCGATGATATTACGGCATGGATTATTGGAGAACGTTGGTTATTAGTTAATGAGGAGTGAGTATCCAAAGGATGAAAGAACATAAAAGCAGAAAACGAAAGATAATGGATATGGTTATGCGATACTTTATGATGATTATTGGAGCGGCCATTTATACCTATGGACTAGATGTATTTTTAGTGCCAAATCACCTTATCGATGGTGGTGTTGTAGGTATTGCCTTGATGGCTAGTAAGTTATCTGGTATATCATTTAGTGTACTCGTTATGTTAATTAATCTACCATTTTTATATGTAGGGTATATGCAAATTGGTAAAAGTTTTACCATATCAACCCTATTTGCTATAGCGTGTATTTCCGTATTTTCTGCTTTCATGCATCAAGTACCTCCTATTGTACATGATCCCTTGTTGGCCTCAGTCTTCGGCGGTATTATTCTGGGGCTTGGAGTAGGTATTATTATACGAAATGGTGGGTCCTTAGATGGCTCTGAAATTGTAGCTATCATTTTTGATAAAAAGAGTTCCTTTTCCGTAGGTGAAATCGTTATGTTCCTGAACTTCTTTATTTTAGGAGCAGCGGGATTTGTATATGATTGGAATAGTGCCATGTATTCCTTGATTGCCTATTTTGTAGCTTACAAAATGATGGACCTAGTTATTACTGGGGTGGAAGAATCTAAAGGAGTTATGGTCATTACTGATAAATCGGAAGAAGTCGCTGATGTAGTGATGCATCGCTTAGGTCGTGGTGTTACTTTATTGTACGGTGAAGGGGCCTATACTAAGACTCCAAAGCGTATTATTTATTGTGTTGTGACGCGATTGGAATTAACAAAATTGAAAGATATTATTTACGAAGTGGATGAGAATGCTTTTATCACCATCAATGATGTACATGATGTATTTGGTGGTCAATTTGGTAAAAAATCAATTCATTAATAGATAATTGTAAGATACGTATCATTGCGTATCCTTAGAATAGGAGGGTCTATGGAAAAAGATACAGCCATAGGAAGTCAAATTTTGAAAGAAGTTCGTGAGTGGTTACAAGCCATTGTTGTAGCTCTTATTGTAGCCATGTTAACGCATATATTTATTGTGCAGCCCACGAGAGTGTCCGGCGAATCTATGGAGGATACTTTACATAATGGGGATTTCCTATTAATTAGTAAATGGTCTCATGTAATGCGAGATGTACCAAACTATGAAGATATCGTTATCATTGATAGTCGTGTGCAACGAGAGCGTTCTTGGAAAGATGATGTGATGGAACCTTTGATGAATTACGCCAGTGTGGTAGTACCATCTTTGCAAGGTCATGATGTATGGGTAAAACGAGTAATTGGTCGCCCTGGTGATACATTAGAATTTAAAGAAGGACATGTTTGGAGAAATGGTACCAAACTAAATGAGCCGTATACTAAAAAAGAGACTATGAAGTTTGAACGCTCCTTACCAATTACTGTTCCAGAAGGACATGTATTTGTCATGGGAGACAATCGTAATCATTCTTCAGATAGTCGGTTCATTGGATTTGTACCAGTAGATCATGTACTTGGTAAATTAGCGTATCATATACGTAATCCATTCTAACAATAATACAATACAATCATTAGGAATCCTGTGCTTTGGCATGGGATTTCCATATATCCTAAGAAAGGTGGAGAGACAGATGGGTGAAGGTTTAATCTTAGTCAATACAGGAGATGGAAAAGGTAAGACAACAGCAGCTTTAGGTGTAGCACTACGCTCAGCTGGATGTGGCAGAAGGGTACTTATTTTACAATTTATCAAAAGTGGTGCTAATTATGGTGAATTAGCAGGTATTGCATTACTACCAACTGTAGAGATTCGATCCATGGGAAAAGGGTTCATCTTTCATAAGCAAGATGAATCAGAAGAAAAAATGAAGGAACATCAACAAGCAGCAAAAGAAGCGTGGGCTATGGTGGAAACAGAAGTGAAGTCTGGTCAATGGGATTTGATTATCCTTGATGAAATCAATTATGCTATTCATTATGGCTTAGTAGATGTAGAGACAGTAGTGAATTTACTCAAAACAAAACCGGAGAAATTAGACATGATTTTAACAGGTCGAAATGCACGCCCAGAGATTATTGAATTGGCGCATACGGTAACGGAAATGAAAGTTATCAAACATGCCTATCAACAAGGGATTAAAGCAAAGCGTGGCATAGAATTTTAACTTTGGTAATCTAAGTATATGGTTGACTACTGGATGTTGCATAAAATAAAAGGGGTATGCAAAAACCACATCGAAAATCTTAAAAATAGTTCTTGCGTAAGTGAAGAAAAACAAGTACAATAATAGTGTACTAATTTAGTGCTTTACATGGAAAGGTTTCCATGTTTGGATATGATATTAATTCAAGGGGGTTATACCTATGGCTATCACAAATTATGTAAAAACAGCTGAATTTGCAACAGAAAAACATGTTCCAGTAATCACAGCACCTGACACTGTTAAAGCTGGCGAACGCGTTGTAATCGAATTAGAAGTGGGTAAAGAAATTGCTCATCCTAACACTGTAGAACATCATATTTCTTGGATCAAATTGTACTATGTAGAAGAAGGTACACAACTTCCTTACGAAGTAGCTCGTCTTGAGTTCAATGTACACGGTGAAGCTCCTACAGGTGCTAACGAAGGTCCTGTACATGCGGAAGCAGCAGGTGTTGTTACTGCATCTTTCAAAAAATCTGGTCGTTTGATTGCAACTTCTTACTGCAACATCCACGGCTTATGGGAATCTGAAAAAGATATCGTAGTAGAAGGCTAATTTTGGATTAGACATCTAACTGAATTGATTATGATAAGGACTGTTACCCCTAGTAAGGGATGACAGTCCTTTATTATTACGTATAGAATTTGTATAGGCATAGACTGTTGTATAATATAGTAAAAATATATATAGAAATATCTACCTTAAAAAGACAAATGTATGATAAAAATAGTAAAATATTACAAAAATCCTTTACTTTAGTAGCGTAGTATGGTAGATTAATATAGATATTATTTTATACTTTGTATCTTATAAATGAGGGATTTCAGTGGCATTAATTGTGAAAAAATTTGGTGGTAGCTCTGTAGCGACACCTGAAAAAATATTTAACATTGTAAATCGCGTGTTGCGCGACAAACAACCAGATGATCGTATTGTGGTTGTTGTTTCAGCTATGGGCGATACAACAGATGACTTGGTGAGGTTGGCGAAAGAAGTCACATCTATGCCGTATGGCCGTGAAATGGACCGTCTTTTGTCCACCGGTGAGCAAGTGACGATTGCATTGATGGCATTAGCATTCCAAGCAAAAGGTCATGCAGCGGTGTCTATGACAGGTGAGCAAGCTGGGATTGCGACTAGCGATACCTTTGGTAAAGCACGTATTTTAGATATTGAACCGAAACGTGTGCTAGATGCTTTAGAAGCGGGTAACATTGTGGTTGTGGCGGGTTTCCAAGGCATGACGGAAGCTGGGGACATTACTACATTGGGTCGTGGCGGTTCTGATACAACAGCCGTAGCATTAGCAGGCGCTATGAAAGCCGATGTATGTGAAATCTTTACAGATGTAGATGGGGTATACTCCACAGATCCACGAGTGGCACCAGGAGCCGTGAAATTGAAAGAAATCACCTATGGTGAAATGCTAGAAATGGCCCGCTTAGGAGCAGGGGTTATGCAACCAAGAGCGGTCGAGATGGGACATCGGTATGGGGTGCCAATTCATGTACGATCTACTTTCAGTGATGAAGAAGGCACGATAATTCGAGAGGAGTATACAATGAAAGCAAATCAATACGCTATTACAGGCGTTGCAGATGATACAAATGTAGCAAAAGTAAGTCTTGTAGGTGTAGAAAATGTACCGGGTGTGGCGCATCAAGTATTCCAAGCGTTGGCAAATAAGAGCATTGATGTAGACATGATCGTACAAAGTATTCGCACTACAGATGACAAGCGCACGGATATCGTGTTTACCATTACACGTGATGATGTAAATTTAGCGAAACAAGTACTTGAAGAGCTTGGTCAATCCATGTCTATCGAAGAATGTGTCATTAATGAAAATATGGCAAAAGTTTCCATCATCGGCGCTGGTATGTTGGGACAACCAGGTGTAGCAGCAAAAATGTTTGGTATTTTATCTGATGAAGGTGTGAATATCGAGATTATCAGTACATCTGAAATCAGTATTTCCTGCCTTATCGGAGAGGAACATATTAAAACAGCTGTACGAGCTATTCACGATAAATTAATTTTAGACGGCAGAGGTTAAGTAACAATTAGAAAAGAAGGTATAGGAATGAATGATAAGAAAAAGGAACGGTATATACAACTAGGGTTGTTAAGCGGATTAGTAGCACTGGGTCTTCTAGTGTACGTCCTTGTTCCAGGTTTCTATGATGATATGTGGGAATTAATCCTTTCTGGTGATGTACAACGCATGGCAGAGGTATTACAATCCTATGGGCCATGGGCCATGGTGATAAGCTTTGCTCTGGATGTGCTCATCAATGCATTGGGATTTTTACCATCCATCTTCTTTTCTACAGCCAATGGCTTGCTATTTGGTGTGGTGCCGGGGATTATTATTTCTTGGTTAGCAGAGACTGTAGGTGTGGTGCTTAGTTTTATGATTATGCGCTACATTTTACGAGATACGGCACATAAGGTCATCGAAAAGAGCGAGTTTTTACTGAAAGTAGATGACTTTAGCGGTAAAAATGGTTTAGTTATGATGCTCTTTGCTAGATCTATTCCATATTTTCCAAGTGGAATCATCACAGCCTTAGGAGCCATTAGTCAAATCTCCTTACGGGATTACATCATTGCGAACTTGATTGGTAAGTTTCCATCTACCGCACTAGAAGTGATTGTGGGTCATGATACGGTGCTGTTACAAGATAATCTAGGACGATTGGCAGTAGTGGTGCTCATTGCTACGGTTATCTATTTCCTGTTGTGGAAAGGATACCAACGGTGGGCTAAACAGCGGTAATATAAAATGATGCCTCCTACTATTTGTAGGATTGGTGTATCTCACTGTTTGAGACAGTGAGGTATTTACTAGGACAATCTATGATCTTAATATACGAGTAAATATATAAAAAGGAACGTTGATACTGTTTGATCAACGTTCCTTTTTTCGGTCTTATGATACTTTGTTTAGTCGTTAGTATAACGTAATATGATTTATGTATGGTATCGTGCTTTAAAAGAAGGATAATAAAAAACTCAATTCTTAATGAATTGAGTTAAGTACCCACAGCGGGTGCCCCAAGGGCGATGAAAATAAATTCGTATTTGAACTTGTAGTGTGATTCTGTAAATGTCTCAGCTCCTTGAGACACCTTTATTGTATACAGAAAAAGATATGGAGTCAAGGATTTTTTAGTAGTATAATGAAGTTAAATAATATATGGCAATATTCATTTTAAGGTATGGTAATGAATACTTACAGTTGTATTGTGTGAGGCCGGTTATGTTGTATGGAAAAGGAGAAGTACAATGAGTGATTTTGACAAATACAAGGATCAGATTTGCACGCATAAAGGTTTCAAAAGAGGAAATTATTTTATTGGTTTCGATATTGGTACAAACTCTGTTGGTTGGGCTGTGACAAATGAGCAATATGAGTTGTTGAAATTTAAATCTCATAAAATGTGGGGATCTAGACTGTTTGCAGAGGCACAAACAGCTGTTGATACACGTATGAAGCGGTCTGCTCGTCGTCGTCTGCAACGTCGTAAATTTCGCTTGTTACTATTAGAAGAATTATTTGCTAAGGCTATCAATGCTGCGGATGATACTTTTTTTCTTCGACTTCATGAATCGAAATATCATGTAGAAGATAAAACAAATCCAGTGAAATATACACTGTTCATGGACAAAGATTACACAGATATTGATTACTACAAGGAATTTCCTACTATCTATCATTTGCGTCATCATTTGATGACCTCTGGTACAAAAGACATTCGTTTGTTATTCTTGGGGATTCATCATATCTTAAAATATAGAGGGAATTTCTTGTATGGTAGAAAAGAGTTTTCTATTGATGGAGAGATGTATTCGGTCCTTAGATCTACTTTAGAAGAACTAGATTTTGGAAGCTATGTGGAGGATGCAAGTGTGCTCCAGTCTATAGCCAATTTAGTGCTAGATAGAGGTATTGTACGAGGTGAAAAGGTAAAGCAGATAGAGCCATTGATTACACAAGGAAAAAACTATCCAGTGTAGAAAAAATAGGTTAAAAGCTTGGGCTTATCTCATTATGGGCTTTAAAGCTAATTTGGTCAATCTATTTACAGATGAGGATATAGAAGTAATACTTCCAGAAGAAAAAGAATTTAAGAGTATTAATTTACATGAAGGTATCTATGAGGATGTACGGGATGCTTATGAAGATGCTTGGGGTGACCGATTTGCTATTGTCGATCAATGTAAGGTTTTACACGATATCATTGTGATTAGCTCTATTATAAAGCCTGGACAATCTTTGTCAGAGGCAAAAATAGAATCCTATAATCAACATAAAGAAGATCTAGTGCTTTTAAAATCTGTGCTGAAAGAAGACAGAAAACTATATGATGATATGTTTGTTGTGGATACAGATAAAGGTACGAATTATGTTAAATATACTAAGCAAGGCGTGAATGGTAATACTTCTGCAACACAAGAAGAGTTTTATAAGTATGTTAGAAAAGTAGTCTCTGTATTACCAGAAACAGAACATACAAGACGTATAGTACAGAAACTAGAAGAAGGAACATTTTTACCACTTCAACGAATCAGTAAAAATGGAGTAGTACCTTATCAATTACACAAAGAAGAACTAGTACGCATCTTAGACAAGGCTACGGTGAATTTTCCATTTTTAAATAAAGTGGAAAATGGATTGACGGTAGCGGATAAAATTATATCTATCTTAGAATTTAAAATCCCGTATTATGTGGGGCCATTGAATCCAACACACTCCATTGAAAATGGTGGTTTTGCTTGGGTTGTCCGTAAAGAAGCAGGACAAGTATTGCCATGGAACTTTGAACAAAAAGTTGACGTCCAAGCATCGGCGGTTAAATTCATTGAAAACTTAACTAACAAATGTACTTATTTAATCGACCAAGATGTGTTACCTAAATATTCCTTGCTCTATGCGGAGTTTTCGTTGCTGAATGAATTGAACAATATTCGTGTCAACGATAAACCACTACCTGCAGATGTGAAACAAGCATTTATCCGAGACCATTTTATATCCTTGCAAGATAGTAAAACAGCTACGAAAAAAGTGGTGGCAAAATATTTAGTAGATAATAACTATGTGTCACAACCGCCTATCATCACAGGCATGGACCAACAGATTGCTACGAAGTTAACATCCCACAGAGATATGACTCGTATCCTAGGGGAACATTTTGACCATGCCATGGCAGAAGATATCATTCGATATATCACTATCTTTGGTGAAAGTAAAGATATGTTGCGACAAGTGTTGAAAAACTATTATGGAGATCGTCTTACTACAGAACAAATTAAAAAATTAGGGAAACTTACCTATACAGGTTGGGGTAGATTGTCTAAAAAATTCTTGTCCGATATTTGGGGTATGAAAAAGAATGATGACGATGCAGAAGCAGGTACTATCATTGAGCATATGCGTGAGGGGCAGGAAAATTTGATGCAACTATTGAGCTCTTCTTATTCTTTCATTGATGTGGTCCAAGAATATGTGACAAACGTATTGGGGGAGAAAGAAAAGACAGCATTTGAAATGTTAGAAGATTTATCCTTATCGCCGATGGTAAAACGTAGCGTATGGCAAACATTGCGCATCCTTGATGAGATCGTATCTATACGTAAAGAACTACCAAAGAAAATATTTGTAGAAGTAGCTCGCACAAATAAAGCGGATAAAAAACGGACTCAGTCTAGAAAAGCACTGTTGGAAGAGTTATATAAACAAATTAAAGATGAAGATGTACATGTTTTGCAACAAGAATTGGAATCTAAAGAAGATTCTGCTCTGAATAGTAAAAAGCTATACTTATACTTTACACAAATGGGGCGGTGTATGTATTCTGGCCGTAGAATCGATATTCATGAATTGTTTACAGATAAGTATGATATCGACCATATATATCCACGTAGCTTAACAAAGGATGACAGTTGGCATAATATTGTGTTAGTGGAAAAACAATTAAATGCAGAGAAAACAGACCGGTTTCCAATTTTATCGGCTATTCAATCTAAGCAAAAAGGATTTTGGAAATTATTATGGGATAGGGGATTTATTTCCGAAAAGAAATATGATCGTTTAGTTCGTACAACAGACTTAACCGATGAGGAACTCAATCAGTTTATCAATCGTCAGATGGTATCTACGAATCAGTCTGTTAAGGCGGTTACTACTTTATTACATCAACTGTATCCAGAGACAGAAGTAGTATTTTCTAAAGCAGAAAATGTATCTGATTTTAGGCACGATTATGACTTTGTAAAAGTGCGCTCTATTAATCACCATCATCATGCAAAAGATGCATACCTAAATATCGTAGTAGGCAATGTGTATCATGAAAAGTTTACGAAAAACTTTTTATCCTTTGCTAAACAAAAAGGGACACGTCGTACCTATAATTTAACAAAAATATTTGAATATGAAATTAAATTAACAGAAGAATCTAAGAAGGTGATCTGGGATCCTAATATTCATATGGACATAGTGAAAAAGATGATGAAAAGTAATGATGTACGTGTTACACAACGGGCGGTACCTCAAAAAGGTGGTCTATCTGATGAAACTATATATAAAAAAGGAATCGCTAAACGTGGTGTATATCTGCCATTGAAATCATCTGATGAACGTGTAAGAGATGTGGAAAAATATGGCGGAAGAACATCGATTACCATTTCTGAATATATTATTTTGAATATCAGGGATACTTCGGACCAAGATCGAATTGAAATATTTTCCTTACCACTTTATATAGCAGGTAAGAAAGATATTCATAAGGCAATAGAAGAGGCATATTTATCTACATGTAAAAAACCTGCGTCAGTGGTAGATATCCAAATACTATATCGAGGACTATATATTGGTAGTAAAGTAAATATTAATGGTTTTACTTATTATATGGGTGGTAAAACAGGCTCTAATGTTTCTATCGATAGTGCGGTTGATGTGGTAATGGATATAACATCGAGTGTATATATTAAATTGCTAGAAAAAGTAGCTATTAAAAAGATAGAAAACCCAAAAACATTCCGTATTGAGAATATAAAAACATCTTATAATCATAAAGAGGTTACAGTTAGTAAAGAACAAAATATTGCCCTATATCAAGAGTTGTTAAAAAAACTTGATACTCCTCTATTTTCTAAGATGAAAGGAAATAAATTAGAAGAGTTTCGAACAGTTGGCTTTGATACATTCATAGCATTATCTTTAGAGGAACAAGCTAGTGTGCTATTGGAAGTGTTGAATGTGTTAACGAACTTTAAAACAAAACGAGATATTACAAAAATTGGCATGACTAGTTCTCGTTCTACACTAGGGATTAATATATCTAATACGGAACAATTTAGCGTTATTACAACCTCTATCACAGGCTTATATGAACAAGAAATTAAAATAAAATAGGAGACACTATGAGTTGGCGCACGGTAGTTATCACTAAGCAGTCAAAACTTGATTTTAAGATGAATTATATGATTGTTCGGCAGGGATTCGATGTAAAGAAAGTGTTTATTGATGAGATTTACATGGTGATTATTGAATCTACGGCAGTTAGTTTAACTGCGGTGCTTCTCAATGCATTAGTAAAAGCTAAAGTTAAAATAGTTTTTTGCGATGAAAAGAGGAATCCTAGTAGTGAAGTAATGCCATTATATGGTTGTCATAATACAAGTAAACGATGCCGCGAACAAGCTAACTGGGATGATGAAATTAAGGGGCATATTTGGAGTCGTATCGTAGCTGAGAAGATTCATAATCAAGCCCGTGTGCTTGAAAAGAATGGGCATACTAATGAAACCAATATGCTATATGGCTATATTGATGGTATATGCTTTAATGACATAACTCAGAGAGAAGGACATGCAGCGAAAGTATATTTTAATAGCTTGTTTGGCAGTACTTTTACAAGAGAGCAAGAAAACCCTATTAATGCTGGATTGGATTATGGGTACACTATATTTTTATCTGCTGTTAATCGTGAGATTGTTAGAAATGGATATATAACACAACTGGGAATTAATCATCGAAATCAATTTAATTCTTACAATTTAGGGTCAGACCTAGTAGAGGTATTACGAGTATTTGTGGATAACAAAATAGTCGACTTAGCCCCTAAGGCGTTTGGAAAGGAAGAAAAACTTAGTCTAGTGAGTTTACTAGCTTTAGATGTAAAAGTAGAAGGTACTAGCTTTATTTTAAAAGATGCCATAGGAATCTATTGCAAAAGTGTATTGGATGCACTGACATATAAGGACCCAGATTTAATTAGGTTTATTACATATGAGCTATAGATTTATGAGAGTATTCGTAATGTTTGATTTACCGACAGAAACATCGGTTCATAGGAAAGCCTATCGTGATTTTAGGAAATATTTACTAGTAAATGGATTTATTATGCTACAAGAATCGGTGTATGTGAAGTTGGTATTAAATACAACAAGTGTTAAATTGCTGGAAAAACAACTTCGAGAACATAAACCAGCAGATGGAAATATTTGTTTATTAACCGTAACTGAAAAGCAATATTCTAAAATGGAAATATTGATAGGAGAAACACAGTCTGAAGTGTTAGATACAACAGAAAGAGTGATAGTCCTATGAAGCTATTTTATCAGGATTCAACCATTGAGATAGACTTGAATAGTACAAAAGTTAACTATTTATGTATTGAAAAGCATAGTGTTTTTCGACATATGATTCTAGAATTATATGAGCAATATAATGGGGGAGAAGGACCTTGGATATATAATGTGAATGCTGAAAGGATAGCAATTGATAAGTCTTTTCATATTATCATGAACCCCATTCAAGTAGATGTAAATAGTAAAACAATCTTAACAAAGTTGAATGCTAATTTAGTGAAAGAAAGTAATTTGATGATGGAAGATTTGCACGATGTAGTATGTAAGCTGCATCAGTTCTTCTATAAATTAGAGTTTGGAGCCAACATTGCACTTGAACATAAAGAAGAAATTGTAGCAGCGGATCTTATTAAGTTAGGAGGATTTAAAATACATGAAAGTGATACAGATACAGTGGCTCGTTTAATAGACTACATTGATATTGTTCATGAATTATTAGATCCAGATTTATTTGTAATTATGAATATAGATTTGTATTTAGACCTAGAGGAATTAGATCAATTTTTTAATACTATATTAGCTAAACAGCTATGTTTTCTATGTATATCTTCAGGTTCATATGGACTACAAGATATTGATAAATCCTTAATTAACGGATATACTTTAGATAATGACTTCTGTTTGATTTAACGGTATTTACAGGATTACACTTGGTGGTGACTGGACAAGCTTTGGAGCCCTGAACTTGTATTTGGGGTTTGAGAGTAGTGTGATTCTGTAAATGTCTCAAACTAAAACAACCAGTTAGAATTACGGAACACTGTTTGAGAGTAGTGTGATTCTGTAAATGTCTCAAACAGGATGCCGTAGGTGAAACGGAAGACGTACGTTTGAGAGTAGTGTGATTCTGTAAATGTCTCAAACATTCCAATTAGAATGCACACCCACGTTATAGTTTGAGAGTAGTGTGATTCTGTAAATGTCTCAAACTTGCGTGCAAAATGTATTGTTAGATGCATTGTTTGAGAGTAGTGTGATTCTGTAAATGTCTCAAACTACATCGGCTAAGACTAAATCAGGTATCCGGTTTGAGAGTAGTGTGATTCTGTAAATGTCTCAAACTGCTGCTGGGTTTGAGAACCCGTACTACATGTTTGAGAGTAGTGTGATTCTGTAAATGTCTCAAACAGGAGGTGAAACCGTTGAAACGGTATAGGAGTTTGATAGTAGTGTGATTCTGTAAATGTCTCAAACAATTGTATAAGAGAAGAAACAATGCATGCGGTTTGAGAGTAGTGTGATTCTGTAAATGTCTCAAACTAACGCCTTTTTTCCCATGGCATACAAGTTGTTTGAGAGTAGTGTGATTCTGTAAATGTCTCAAACTTAGATGAACAGATAAAGGCTCTAAAAACCGTTTGAGAGTAGTGTGATTCTGTAAATGTCTCAAACATCACTTAATGATTATACATACGCTTATAAGTTTGAGAGTAGTGTGATTCTGTAAATGTCTCAAACGGAAGAAGATTTAAATAATCCAGAGTTATTGTTTGAGAGTAGTGTGATTCTATAAATTTTTCAAGCTAAAATTTCTAGGGTATAGCCATATTCTTTACTTATAAGTAATTAAATGTTAATAATAAGTATCAACTATTTTCAAAAATATGATATACTATCAGTAGCTGATATATATTTTCAAAAGGTATCAACTAAATACATATAAAGTTTACATACCTTGCGATATAGTAAGGTTTAAAACTTTAGCTGAAAGTGTGGTTTGAGAGTAGTGTGATTCTGTAAATGTCTCAATCTCTTAATTATGTGGGTAACCACATGTAACTTGTGCATGTATAAAGGTTAAATTAATAGTATGTTTATAATAGGAAGAATGCCAAACATGTTTTTTATGAAAATGATACGTTTGAATATATGAGAGGCTAGATTAGACTGGGATTACACAGTCTAATCTTTTTTTTATAAACTTTCATGAACCATTATCAGTAAATTGTATTTCCCTCTCCACTCGTGTATAATAACAACTATAAAGATTTTTAAGGATAAAGAATTAAACAGGAGGCATGGAATGAATCGATTCCAAATGGAACTTGCTGGTCGCACGTTATCAATCGAAACTGGCGAGTTAGCAAAACAAGCAAGTGGTTCTGCATTAGTACAATATGGTGATACGGTTGTATTGGTTACAGCAACGGCATCTAAAGAGGCAAAAGATATTGACTTTTTCCCATTAACAGTAGATTACGAAGAAAAAATGTATGCTGTTGGTAGATTCCCAGGTGGTTTTATTAAACGTGAAGCACGTCCACCAGAGTCTGCTATTTTGAATAGCCGTTTGATTGACCGCCCAATTCGTCCTTTGTTCGATAAAGGTAGCCGTAATGAAGTACATGTAGTAGCTACTGTATTATCTGTTGATCATGACCATGCACCTGAAATCTGTGCATTGATTGGTGCTTCTGCAGCATTATCCATTTCCGATATTCCATGGGCAGGTCCTATCGCTGGTGTGCGCATGGGTCTTGTAGATGGCAATATTGTGGTGAACCCAACTAAAGCACAATTAGAAGCAACTACATTAAATATGGTAGTAGCGGGTACGAAAGACGCGATTTTGATGGTAGAAGGGGAAGCCAACGAAATTCCTGAAGACATCATCTTAGAAGTGATCATGAGGGCTCACGAAGAAATCAAAAACATCGTAGCTTTCCAAGAAACTATGGTAGCTGAAATTGGTCATGCAAAACGCACATTCCCAATTAAAGAAGTAGACCCAGTGGTAGCAGAAGCAGTTCGTGCCTATGCACATGACAAATTAGATGCAGCTGTACGCTGTGCAGATAAAGTGCAGCGGGAAGAGCAACAACAAGCTGTGTTCGAAGAAGTGTTGGCTCATTTTGAGGAACAATTCCCAGAGCAAGCAGGCGATATCTATGCTACATTAGAAAAAATGGTGAAAGAAATTGTACGTCATATGATTACGGTAGAAAAAATTCGTCCAGATGGCCGTCAATTAGATGAAGTTCGACCTATTTCTTGTCGCGTTAACGCCTTGCCACGTACGCATGGTTCTGGCTTATTTACACGTGGTCAAACACAAGTATTAAATATCTGTACCTTGGCTCCATTGTCTGAAAAACAAACCATCGATGGCATTGGATTAGATACAGAAAAACGATACATTCACCATTACAATTTCCCATCTTTCTCCGTAGGGGAAACTCGTTCCTCTCGTGGTCCTGGACGTCGTGAAATTGGTCATGGTGCCTTAGCTGAAAGAGCGTTACTAGCCGTACTTCCAACAGAAGAAGAATTCCCATATGCGATGCGCTTAGTATCTGAAGTGTTAGAATCCAATGGTTCTAGCTCCATGGCCAGCGTATGTGGTTCCACTTTATCCTTGATGGATGCAGGGGTGCCAATCAAAGCACCAGTAGCTGGTGTTGCGATGGGTCTTGTGACACAAGATGAACATTACACGATCCTAACAGATATCCAAGGTATGGAAGATGCCCTAGGCGACATGGACTTCAAAGTAGCAGGTACTACAAAAGGTGTGACTGCGATTCAAATGGATATTAAAATTTCTGGTCTATCTCGTGAAATTTTAGAAGAAGCATTAGCACAAGCTCACAAAGGTCGTATGCACATCATGGGTAAAATGATGGAAGCTATCCAAGCACCACGTGAAGAAATGTCTAAATGGGCTCCTCGCATTGTAACGATGAAAATTGATCCAGATAAAATCCGTGATGTTATCGGTACAGGCGGTAAAGTCATCCGTGGCATTATTGAAGAAACTGGTGCTAAAATTGACATCGAAGATGATGGCACAATCTCCATTGCTGCAGTAGAAGCGGAAGCAGCTGAAAAAGCAATCCAAATCATTACGAACTTGACAAAAGAAGTGGAAGCAGGCGAAGTGTACATGGGTAAAGTCACTCGTTTGATGAACTTCGGTGCTTTCGTAGAAGTATTGCCAGGTAAAGAAGGTTTGGTTCATATTTCTCAATTAGCAAGAGAACGTGTGGAAAAAGTAGAAGATGTAGTGAATGTAGGCGATGAAATTATGGTCAAAGTTATCGAAATCGATGACAAAGGTCGTATTAACTTGTCTCGCAAAGAGCTATTGAAATAATCGAGGTGCACTATGGATATTCGTGGATTTGAAGTAGTGTCTGCTTTTGAAGGGCAAGGCATCAATTTGCCGAAGCGTAAGACTTCTGAAAGTGCAGGCTATGACATTGAATGTGCAGAATCTGTTGTGGTAGGTCCTAAGGAAACGGTATTGATTCCTACAGGACTGAAAGCGTTCATGCATTATGATGAATATTTGGCGATCCACGTTCGCTCGAGCATGGCTATTAAACGAGGTTTGATGCTCACAAATAGTACAGGGATTATTGACTCTGATTACTATAACAATGAAGATAACGAAGGTCATATTATGATTGCTGTGTACAATATCACAGATGCTCCTGTTGCCTTGGAAAAAGGGGAACGAGTAGCACAAGGTATCTTCTCTAAATACTTACTGACCAATGATGACGATGCACGGGGTATTCGTACGGGTGGTATCGGTAGTACAGGAAGTAAATAACAACATATACTAGGGAATGTAACAACATTTCTTTCACTAGAGAGTTTTAAGACGTAGTCTTAGGACTCTCTAGTTTTTTATGAAACTATACTTTCATAGAAAATGCTATGACCTATGAGGGGTACACATTGAATTTCATTGTTAAAATGGAGTATAATATAGCTTGATATAGTCTATCCTAAGGAGGATGAACCGTGTTTACATATGCAAAACAACAATGGGAATTAGGTAAAAGAATCTATGGATATCATAGCTGGCGTGAAAAACGACGTATTTTTTTATTCACTGCCCGTTCCTATAAAAATAAATCTCAGTTGAAACAATTGGAAGCCTATTTTGAACACTACTATAGCTATCCAAATTTGTTACAAGATCAAGAAGGTATTTGGGAGATTATTAATCGTGTATTCTTGTATAAGGAATCTACGGCTCAAGAACGATTAAACTGTATTACACAACATTTTGATATGCTACCGAAATATGTGACAGACGATGCGATTCGATGCTTGTACAGTCCCTCTGAAAGTGGAATTAGTTTATGGCATTCTGAAGAATTAGCTTTAGAAGCTACCTTACAATATATGCCGGGACAACGTAAAGAAGGACTGCTAAGTTTGCTCTTAACCTACGAAGGGGATGGAATTTATCATATCAACTTCCGATTAGGTGTGGATCCATCGGGACAACCATGTATTTGGGTTGGTACTATACAAGGCTATAAAGAGGGCTTAGATAAGGCGAAGAAGCTAACGAAAACAATGCATGGATATCGTCCTAAAAATTTTATGTTCTTTCTATTACGTCAATTAGCCACTTGCTTAGGTATTGAGACCTTGTATGCAGTGTCCGATGAAGGATTCTATACGAATACGCATTTGATTCGTTTCAATCGTCATAAATTAGTGAAATTTGATGACTTTTGGGAAGAATTAGGGGGACATGTATGGGAACAAGACTCTCGATTCTTTGTGATTCCTTTAGAAGAGGAACGGAAAACCTACGAAACAGCGAAAACACATAAACGAAATATGTATCGCAAACGCTATGAAATGTTAGATACTTTTATAGAAGAAGTTCAACAGCAAGGAAAGACTTTCTTGCGCAACCAATAGGAGGATACGGTATGAAATGTCCTTATTGTCATCATGATGAAATTAAAGTGACAGATTCACGGTCTACGGATGATAATAATATTCGTCGCCGTCGGGAATGTATGAGCTGCGGAAAACGCTTTACGACCTATGAAGTCATTGAAGATTTACCGATCATGGTGATTAAACGAGATCAGAAAAAAGAATTATTTGATCGATCTAAATTGATGAATGGCTTGTGGAGATCTTGTAGTAAACGAGGCATTTCCACAGATCAATTGGAATCGATTGTAAATGAAACAGAAAAACAAATTCGCATGGAAGTAGAGCAAGAAGTGACTACGGAGCGAATTGGTGAAATTGTATTGTCCTTGTTGAAAGATGTAGACCAAGTTGCCTACGTGCGATTTGCCTCCGTCTACCGACAATTTAATAATGTAGAAAGTTTCCTACAAGAATTACACGATTTATTGGACAATCATGGAAAGGATACAACACATGAGTGAGTTACATCCAGTTATTAGTGCCCGCTTTTCAGATCATGTAGACACATTGAGTGCTACCTATGAAGTGATGGGTGTTATTGAAGCTATGGCGGAGCGTTGTAAGGCAGCGCTGGCAGCAGGCAATAAAATTTTATTTTGCGGTAATGGTGGATCCGCTGCAGATTCTCAGCACTTAGCGGCAGAATTAGTGGGACGCTTTCAGAAAGAACGCCGTTCCTTAGCATCCATTGCGCTGACTACAGATACGTCTATTTTGACAGCTGTAGGTAATGATTATGGGTATGATGAAGTATTTGCACGTCAAGTGAATGGACTAGGCCGTTCTGGGGATATTTTAATCGGTATTTCTACATCTGGGAATAGTAAAAATGTAGTGAAAGCAGTAGAGTCTGCCCGTAATATCGGTATGCATACCTTTGCATTTACAGGTGAAGGTGGTGGAAAGATGGCAGAATTATGTGATTTAACGTTTGCAGTGCCATCAAAAGTGACAGCCCGCATTCAAGAAATGCATATTTTAGCGGGTCATATTTTATGTGAATTGGTGGAAGAAGACTATGCCTAATCGTACATTACAATCGTTTTTGCTTCGTGATTTACCACAGTTACAAGTAGGGGTTATTGGAGATTGCATGTTAGATCGCTATATTTTTGGTGATGTAAGTCGCATCTCTCCAGAATCTCCGGTGCCTGTGAATTTAGTCCAACGTGAAACGGAAGTTTTGGGCGGTGCCGCTAATGTGGCGAATAATTTAGCGCAATTAGATTGCCAAGTGCATATGGCATCCCGGATTGGCGATGATACACATGGTAAAATTGTACGCCAACTATTAGCGGATAATGGCATCCAAAGTACGGGCGTTTTTACAGAAGATTCTATTCCGACCACAACCAAAACACGTATTTTAGGGGGACAACAGCAAATGATTCGCTTAGATTATGAAGTGAGTCAGCCCTTGTCCAGTGATAGTGAAACAGCGATACTTGCTTGGCTAGATGAGTTGTTACACAAAGGATTACAAGGTCTTGTGATTTCCGATTATGGGAAAGGGATTTGCCAACCATCCTTGCTAAGCCAAGTATTCAGTAAAACTCGAGCTGCTGGGATTATGACTATTGTGGATCCAAAAGGTTCTGATTGGTCAAAATATAATGGTGCTACTTGCATTACTCCTAATGTGAAGGAACTTAGTGAAGCTGTAGGTTATGAAGTGCCCAACACAGATGAAGAAGTTGTGAAGGCAGCGCACCATATTTTACATAAGATGGAACTAGATTTCATCATTGTTACTCGTTCGGCTAAAGGGATTACCTTAGTTCGTAAAGATGGCAATGTATGGCACAATGCAGAGACAAAACAGCAAGATGTATTTGATGTGAGTGGTGCTGGTGATACGGTAGTGGCTATGATGCTTACTACATTAATTGCTGGCTTATCTATCCGAGCTGCTTTAGTGGCAGCCAATGCAGCAGCGGGTGTAGTAGTGTCTAAAGTTGGTACATATCCGATCCATCGTCAAGAACTATTAGATTTATTGTCTTCTATGAAAGCTAAAAAAGAAGATAAAGAAAGTGTCTATTCTGTAGAAGCATTAGCCCAAAAGATCCGGTTTTGGCAAGATCGGGGCGAAGTGGTTGTCTTTACGAATGGGTGCTTTGATATTTTACATCGTGGTCATTTGACCTACTTGAAAGAAGCAGCTAGACTGGGTGATCATTTGGTGGTGGCCCTCAATTCAGATAGTTCTGTGCGCCGTTTAAAAGGGGATAGTCGACCTATCAACCATGAACTAGATAGAGCTTTGTTGATGAGCTCTTTAGGTTTTGTCGATGGTGTAGTTCTTTTTGAAGAAGATACACCAGCAGAGGTGCTTTCACAGTTGCGACCAAATATATTGGTCAAAGGTGGAGATTACAAGCCAGAAGAGGTGATTGGCAAAGAGTTTGTAGAAGAAGTGCAAATTTTGCCATTCCAAGATGGATATTCTACAACAGGAATTATTAAACATATTCAAGAATTAGTAAAGGAAGGAAAATTATGATTATTGTTACAGGTGGTGCTGGGTTTATTGGATCCAATATTGTAAAGCAGTTGAATAATAAAGGACGTAATGACATTTTAATCGTTGATGATTTGACGGATGGTCGTAAAATCAAAAATATTGAAATGTTGGATTTTGCTGACTATATTGATTATGAAGATTTTGATATTGCGGTAGAGCAAAATACTTTCGATTGTGGTCCCATCGAAGTAGTATTCCACGAAGGTGCTTGTACAGACACTATGGATTATGATGGCAGATACATGATGAAAAATAACTATGAAGGGTCTAAAAATCTCTTTCATTATTGCCAAGAACGCCGAGTTCCTTTTATCTATGCCTCTTCTGCATCTACCTATGGACATGGTAGCAATGGATTCCGTGAAGATCCAGCCTGCGAACAAGCATTAAATCCATATGCGTATTCTAAACTACTATTTGACCGCTATGTAGCAAAATTTAGAAATCAATTACAATCTCAATGTGTGGGCTTACGCTATTTCAATGTCTTTGGACCGAATGAAACACATAAAGATAAGATGGCATCTTTGGTACGCCAAATGTATTATAAATTGATGGAAACCGGTGAAATCACTTTGTTCAAAGGTATCGATGGATATGGTGACGGTGAGCAAACCCGTGATTTTATCTATGTAAACGATGTGGTAAATGTGAATTTCTATTTCTGGGAACATCCTGAAATTAGTGGTGTATTCAACTGTGGTACAGGTCATGCTCATACATTTAATGAGTTTATGAAAGCTGTTATTTCCTTTGCAGGAAAAGGAGAGATTCGTTATATCGATTTCCCAGAAGTATTAAAGGGTAAATACCAAAGCTATACGCAAGCAGATACAACAAAATTGTTAGCTGCTGGCTATGATAAAGGATTTACACCATTAGAACAAGCAGTCCATGAGTATTGTGCGTTATTACGTGATAATGAAGGGTATGTAAAATAATGGAAACTAGAAATGTATTATTTTTAGATCGTGATGGGGTTATTAACGTGGATGTAGGATATTTGAGTAATCCTGCACAATTACAATTTATTCCTGGTGCTATTGAAGCTATGAAAGAAGCCCAAACACGTGGGTATGATATCATTGTGGTCACAAACCAAAGTGGTGTGGCCCGTGGTTATTATACAGAGGAAGACGTGCAAGCGTTACATGCTGAAATGTCTCGCCGTTTGGAAGCAGAAGGTGTACATATATTAGCCTACTATTACTGCCCACATCATCCAGAAGGATCTGTGGCAGAGTACACGAAAGACTGTGATTGCCGCAAACCAAATCCTGGTATGTTGACGAAAGCAATTCAGGACTGGAATGTAGATGTGGATGGTAGCTTCCTAGTCGGTGATAAACCATCTGATGCGCAGGCTGCTGAGTCCATTGGCATGCGTGCGTACCCATTTGAAGAAGACAACTTAATGACATTCTTAGAGCCTATTTTTGCCTGGGAAGAAGGCAGAAAGCTATTGGGGCTGTAATGGTAGAACGAACACTTGTATGAGGCACCTCATAAGGTGTTCGTTTTCTTGTAGTGTAAGAAAAGTTACATTTTATGATTGACGGAATAGCTGATTTGTACTACTCTATACGAGGAACTAACTGTATAGTCTGTATCAAGAAGAACAGAACTGAGTTCCATTTTTTAGTATTGGTTCGACTTATATCCTAAGGGAATAAGAACGGAGGAAAACATGGAAAAAGAAACAGCGTTGCAAACACAACCATCGCAAAAATTTACGGTACGTCAATTAACGATTATTGGCTTATTGGCAGGGATTACGATTGTACTTGGCATGACAGGATGGGGCTTTGTGCCAATCCCACCAATTAGTGGGACCATCTTGCATATTCCAACCCTTTTAGGTGGTATCGTAGAAGGTCCTAAAGTGGGGATGTCAGTAGGGTTCTTATTTGGTGCTTACAGTATGGTACGAGCGTATATGTCACCGAATGTTTTATCTTTCGTGTTTATGAATCCAATCATTTCTATATTACCAAGAATGTTGATTGGTTTAGTAGCAGCGTTGGTATATATGTACTTGCCAGTTAAGGTAAGAGCTATCCGTATTGGTGTAGCCGCTTTCTTAGGAAAAGTCACAAGTACTATCCTTGTATTGACTGGTATTTATACAATCTATGGTGTAGAATTTGCAAAGGCAACACACATTTCACAAGAAGCTGTATTTGATGTGGTGATGGGTATTGCATGGTCTCATGGTATTCCAGAAGCACTATTAGGAGTAGCCGTTGTAACACCTGTGGCACTAGCTGTCATCAAAAATTTAAATGATAATGAAATTGAGTGTATAGACTGCTCATGCATTCAAGTACGGATTTTTTAAATCGGATATAATCAAGAAGTGAATTAGCAAAGACTGATCACTTCTTGTTTTTTTATGTGTTAGGAGGAGTATACTCATGAATTGGAAAAACGATTAATCTACTTTGTGGGTGATAAACCTTCTGATGTACAGGCTGCTGAAGCGATTGGAATGCGTGCCTATCCATTTGAAGAAGAAAATCTAATGACATTCCTAACACCTATCTTCGCTTGGGAAGAAGGCAGAAAATTGTTAGGGCTGTAAGATAATAACGAACACTTTTATGAGGTGCCTCATAAGGTGTTCGTTTTTTTGTAGGTCTACAATACATGTTGGGACAAGTAGTCGCTACATTTGACAAAGAGCATGTTTATAACTGTAAGAAAAGTTACATTTTATGATTGACAGAACCGCTGATTTGTACTACTCTATACGAGGAACTAACTGTATAGTCTGTATCAAGAAGAACAGAACTGAGTTCCATTTTTTAGTATTGGTTCGACTTATATCCTAAGGGAATAAGAACGGAGGAAAACATGGAAAAAGAAACAGCGTTGCAAACACAGCCATCGCAAAAATTTACGGTACGTCAATTAACGATTATTGGTTTATTGGCAGGGATTACCATTGTACTTGGTATGACAGGGTGGGGCTTTGTGCCAATTCCACCAATTAGTGCTACTATCTTGCACATTCCAACTATCTTAGGTGGTGTTGTGGAAGGGCCTAAAGTAGGTATGTCAGTAGGTTTCTTATTCGGTGCGTACAGTATGGTACAAGCTTACATGGCGCCTAATATTTTATCCTTTGCATTTATGAATCCTATTATTTCTGTATTGCCAAGAATGTTGATCGGTTTAGTGGCAGCGTTGGTGTATATGTATGTACCAATTAAGGTGAAAGCCATCCGTATCGGCTTAGCTGCATTCTTGGGAACAGCTACTAATACAATCCTTGTTATGACTGGTATTTACACAATTTATGGTGTAGAATTTGCAAAAGCTACACATATTTCACAAGAGGCAGTATTTAATGTTGTGATGGGTATCGTATGGTCTCATGGTATTCCAGAAGCCTTGTTAGCAGTAGCTGTTGTAACACCAGTGGCAATTGCGGTGATCAAGAAGTTTAAATGATAATGATATTGAGTGTATAGACTGCTCATGCATTCAAGCACGGATTTTTTAAATCGGATATAATCAAGAAGTGAATTAGCAAAGACTAATCACTTCTTGTTTTTTATGTGTTAGGAGGAGTATACTCATGAATTGGAAAAAACGATTAACCTATTTTGTACTAGGAGCTACTATGGTGGCTACTGCAGTAGGTATTGCTGGGTGTGGCAGTGATACAAAACAAGCAGCACCAGCTGAAAAAATGAAGGTCGTTACTACCGTGTTCCCTGTATATGATGTAGCGAAACAAGTAGGGGGAGACAAAGTTGATGTGACTTTATTAGTACCTCCAGGAGCAGAACCACATGATTGGGATCCAACTGCAAAAGATTTAAAAGAAATTGGTACTGCTAAAGTGTTCTTATATAGCGGTGCAGGTTTGGAACCAACAGAAAAGATTTTAGAAAAAGATGTGCTACAAAAAGCGCAACCTGTAGAATTGTCTAAATCTGTTACTTTGTTGCCAGCTCCAGATGAAGATGAAGACGAACATGATCATGACAAAGATCATAAAGATGACAAAGATCATAAAGACGACAAAGATGACCATAATAAAGCTCAAAAAGAAGATAAACATGAGCACGAACATGAACATGGCGAGTTTGATCCACATGTATGGTTAGATCCAATGAATGTTGCTAAAGAAGTAGATGCCGTTGTAGAAGCCTTCTCTAAAGCAGACCCTACGAATGCAAAATACTATGAAGCTAACGGCAAAGCATACAAAGAAAAATTACAAGCTTTGCATGCTAAATATGAAGAATTTGGTAAAACACAACACGACAAACATTTAGTAGTTAGCCATATGGCATTTGGGTACTTAGCAAACGCATACGGTTTTGAACAATTGGGTATTATGGGAGTATCTCCAGATGCTGAACCAACACCAGAACGCATGGCAGATATCGTGGCTTTCATCAAAGAACATAATGTAAAAGCAATCTTCAGTGAAGAATTGGTAAGCCCTAAATTGGCTAATGCTATCGCTGCTGAAACTGGCGTAAAAGTGTATGTATTAAACCCTGCAGAAGGTTTAACAGAAGAACAAGCACAAAAAAATGTGACATACCTTGACATCATGGAAGAAAACCTTAAAACATTGAAAGAAGCGTTAGCTCACTAATTCCTATGCCTTTTGCTTGCTTGAAACGGTATTAGATGATAATATAATAGAGTAAGTTTGTGCTTAGGAGGAATGAAGATGTCTAAACGTATTCGTACAATTAACACTGAATCCCTACAAAAAACTGCTAAAACAGGCGGCTGCGGCGAATGTCAAACATCTTGCCAATCTGCTTGCAAAACTAGCTGTACAGTAGGTAACCAAGTGTGCAAACAAAAATAATCATTCGATTAGCAATAAGCTGTTCACCATATGGTGGGCAGCTTATTTGCTTTATATTACTTCTAGGATTATACTAAAAGTGTT
>NZ_AFUJ01000011.1:0-13845 GCF_000221605.1 Veillonella sp. oral taxon 780 str. F0422
GATCCGCTGTATCTAATTGATGGCTAGAAACCCCTAAATCAAATACAAATCCATCTACTTTATAAATGCCTGACTCTTGTAAAGCTTGTTTTAAGTTAGAAAAGTTTGTTTGAATCACTTTCACCTGACAAGACAAATCAGATAATCTCTGAGAGGCTGCCTCTAATGCCGCTACGTCTTGATCTAAACCAACAATCATACCTTTTGAGGATAACCGTTCTCCAATGGCGTGGGAATGTCCCCCACCACCTAATGTACAATCCACATAGGTTCCATCTGGTTTAATTGCCAATCCGTCTAGCGTTTCACTGAGTAATACACTCACATGATGAAAGTCCATAATGCCTCACTTAAAATCCAATATCATCCAAATCAAGTTCTTCTGCCATCGCCTCAATATTACCGTAAATTTCGTTGTTATACGCTTCCCAACGAGTTTTACTCCAAATCTCGATACGTTCACCATTACCAACTACAACTACATCTTTTTTTAACTCCCCATGAGCACGAAGATTGCTAGGTATTAGTACACGACCTTGTTTATCAAACTCAAGGTCAGCAGCCCCACCTACAAAAAACCGTACTAATCCACGTTGGTTGGCTTTATTAGAGCTTTGAGAACTTAATTTTTTTGCAATTTCATCAAACTTTTCTTGTGTGTAAATGGCTAAGGTGTTATCAAAATATCTAGTAACAACACAGGTATCACCTAGTTGTTCACGCATTTTGGCAGGAACTATCATACGTCCTTTACTATCAATTGTATGTGAAAATTCACCTTTAAACATAGCAAGGACACCTCCTTTTCCTACACCTTCTCGCCCTCATTACCACTATATGGTAAATTTTACCACAATTCCCCACTTTTAACAACAAACAAATACTAATTTAATAGATATTTATACAAATTATTTTCTTATACTCATTACTATCGAACATTATCGTTAATATTTATTAATATGTTCGTATAATCTACTTTAATATCGAACACTTTCTCATTTAACAAAGGTGGTAAAAAGTGGGGGAAATTTCCCATATTTTGCCAATATTTTATAAAATAATATCTATTTAAACAGTGCATCCCTAATCCTTATACTTACTAATTTTAAAACAAAAAAGATAGCCGAATCATTGATTCAACTATCTTTTTATCACTTCTATAGTAACTATTCTATTGTCTCTATTTTTTCTCTTAGTTTATAATTGCCCCACTCGTTTCATAGCATCATAAATTCGTTGTGCCAATCCAGTAATTTGTCTTTTAGGAATCGAGCATACAGCAATGCGAACACCACCTGATACAGGAATTAAAAATACATTTTCTTTTTTCAATTCATCTGCCAAGGCCTTTGGATTATCGCTTGGAATTGTTGCAAAGAAACCACCCATGTATGGCAACATTGGTAAGCCAATCGCTTTTCCTTCACATTCCAAGATACCTGCCCGTTCTTCTACGAGACGAGAGTAGCAATTACGTTCCTCTTCATAACGTTTTAATTTTTCAGGATCAAGCACGATATTAGCAACCGTACGCATAGCAGGTCTATTAATATTAGACCAAGTACCACGAGATGTCATTTGGTTAATATCAAAAAACTCCTGTGCCACTTCTTTATCAGAAGTAATACCTAACATACAACCAACACGTTGACCATACATGGTGAATCCTTTTGAAATACTATAGCATACAACTGTTAAAATATCTTTTGACAAATGCTCAAACTTTTTAAAGAATCGACGTACATCTTCTTTAGGTCCGGAGAAATCAATATACGCAGCATCTACACCAATAATAACTTTATTTTTACCTGTATTCACTATACCTTTCACTAAGTCTAATACATTATCCCAATCGCTGTCGCACAAGGAAAACCCTGTTGGATTATTGCCAGGTGTGTTAAAAATAACTACCACATTTTCTTGTTTCTCAGCAATATCTAGCACTAAAGATTGCAAAGCTTCAAAATTGAACTTATAGTTCTCATCAAATAATGGGTATGTAACTAATTCTCGTCCATTATCTTGGCATATTTGCTTGTATGCCCCCCAGTACCAATCAGCGGTAATTACCTTATCACCTAGTTCTGTATAATTGTGAACCAAGTGATGAATACCACCTGTACCACCCGCTGTGGCTATCCCTTCAATATAGGCATCTGGCCGAGATTGTCCAAAACATTCTTGTTTACATGCTTCCACAAACTCTTTTAACCCTTCAATCGGTGCATATGCAACATATTCATTACGTGGCAAATTACGAAACTCATCTTCTACCACCTTCAAGAAAACAATATCGCCATTTTCATCTAGGATAGATCCGACAGTTCCAATTAATACATTTTCTTTGCCATATTGTTTCGCTGCCTCTTGAGCTTGTGAATTTGTCGCAAAGATAACATCATTTGCTTTTTTCCCACGCGCTTGTTTTGCTGCCATACTCATAGTAAACACCTTCCTATATTAGTTATATATTTTATATTTATAATACTAGTTTACAAGAAAAATCATTCTCCTACAAGACATGTAGCTCATGTATACACAATAGTTTTTATCACCATTCAATTTTCTTTATATTGTAAAGAATAGATTCTGCACACTCTTATGATAGTATACATATAGTCACTTTCTATCGGCAGCAACCACAAATCGAAAACACTTAAACTAAAAAGCAGATACACAACCACAACGGATTGTATATCTGCTATCTTTTTATAGTGTATTATTCCACTTTACCACCTAAGTATGCTTCCATCACTCTAGGGTCGTGACGAATTTCTTCGGCTGGTCCTGAAAGAACGATTTTACCTGTTTCTAATACATATGCATAGTCAGCGATTTTCAAAGCTTGACGTACGTTTTGCTCTACTAACAATACTGTCGTTCCTTCGGCGCTAATCTCTTTGATAACTTCAAAGATTTCATTCACTACCAAAGGCGCCAAACCCATGGATGGTTCATCTAGTAACAACAGTTTCGGACGAGCCATTAAAGCACGACCAATGGCAAGCATCTGCTGTTGTCCACCAGATAAGGTACCACCTAATTGGTAACTACGTTCGTCAAGAATAGGGAATCGTTTGAACACTTTTTTAATATCATCGTTGATTTCAGCATCCTTACGAATATAGGCTCCCATTTCTAGATTTTCGTAAACACTCATATCTTGTAATATTTGACGACCTTCTGGGACGAGGGAAATACCAGATTTCACAATATCATGGGTTTTCATAGATGTAATATCTTTACCTTCAAAGGTAATGCGACCTTCTGTAGGTTTTACTAAACCCATGATAGAACGCATGGTTGTCGATTTACCAGCACCATTGGCACCAATCAAAGATACAATAGAACCTTGAGGAACTTCTAAGTTAATAGATTTTAAGGCTGTTATATGACCATAACCAGCTACTACATTTTCAATTTTTAACATATTATTCCTCCTTTCCTAAGTACGCTTCGATTACATCTGGATTGTTTTGAATTTCTTGTGGAGTTCCTTCTGCAATCTTTTTGCCGAAGTTCAACACTGCTAAGCGGTCACAAATATTCATCATCAACGCCATATCATGCTCGATGACCACCACGGTAATACCTAAATCACGGATTTTCCCGATCAATTGGCGCAACACCTCTGTCTCACTATCGTTCATACCTGCCGCAGGCTCATCCAATAAAATCAATTGTGGATGCGTTGCTAAGGCACGAGCAATTTCCAAACGACGTTGCTTACCATATGGTAAAGATGTAGCTACTTCTTCAGCATCTTCTTCTAACCCAACCAGTTTTAAAAACTCATAGGCAATACCACGGCAACGCTCTTCTTCAATGCGTTGGCGTTTTGTATGGAAGAAACTAGACAACACTCCAGAACCTGTGCGACAATGCATGCCTGTCAATACAGTCTCCAACGCCGTCATATTACCAAAAAGACGAATATTTTGGAACGTTCTAGCAATCCCCATTTCTACTGTACGATGTGGTTTTATGCCCACTACATTCATACCATCAAAGACAATATTACCAGTACTTACAGGAAATACTCCAGTAATTAAGTTGAATAACGTAGTTTTACCAGCACCATTAGGTCCGATAACACCAAAGACTTCCCCTTGATTCACTTGGAAGGTAACCCCTGTCAAGGCAGCCACACCGCCAAAGCTTTTACTTACATCATCTAATTGTAATAGCATGGTTACCTCCTATTCTTGACCAGACTTGCTCTGTGTTTTATAAGCTTCAAAGCGTTCTGTTAATACTTGTGATTCTGGAATGTATGGTTTCTTGTTTACACCTAATTTACGATAGATTTTGTCCATTAATTCTTCTGTCAAAATACCATCTGGGCGAACAGCCATCAAGATCACCAACAAAGCACCATAAATAATATCACGATAGTCTGCTAAGAAACGTAATACTTCTGGTAGCAAAGTCAAAATAAAAGAGCCTAGTACAGATCCCCATACTACATTGGAACCACCAAAGACTGGGAACAATAAAATTTGTACTACTTTGTGATAGCTAAAATCTGTAGGGTTAATAAAGTTTGTAATATGCGCATACAAACCACCGCCAACACCGGCAATAAAAGCACCGATGACAAAGGCTAACATTTTGTAATACACTACATTGATTCCCATTAATTCTGCTGCATGGTCATCTGCTTTAATAGCTTGGAATGCACGACCTACACGACTATTGTGGATGCGTAAGCAAAACAGAATAATCAATGCTAAAATAACCAGCAAAATGATGATGGTCAACAAGTTACCCCATGTTAATGCATCGATATCTAACAAACCGTCCATATCAAATTCATACACATAATTTGTCAATTCTTGCGCAATCGCTGGAATCCCCGAAAGTCCTAGTGCACCATGTGTCACTTCTAAGTTCAAGAAAATAACACGCACTACTTCACCAAAGCCTAACGTTGCAATCGCCAAGTATAAGCCTTTCAAACGCGTCGTAGGCAAACCAATTACAATAGCTACTAAGGCCGCTACGATACCACCAATGAAGATAGCAATCGGAATCGGCATTTCAACTTTTAGAGTAAGCAAAGCACCTACGTAGGCACCCACACTCATGAAACCAGCCGCTCCCAATGTCAACTGCCCTGTAGAAAGGGTGAAGAAAATGGAAATACCCATAATGGCATTAATAATGAAGAACATTACAATTTGTAGATAATATGGATTTAAAATTTCACTCATGGTCGTCCCCCCTTATCTTTGGATCCGAATAACCCTTGTGGTCTCCAGAACAATAAGAGAATGATTAACCCAAAGGCTACAGCATCACGGTACGAAGATGCTCCATAGGCAACAGAGAATACTTCAGATACACCTAAGATGAATCCGCCTACCATGGCACCGGTAATATTACCAAGACCACCTAAGATTAATACAGCTAAGCCTTTAAATCCGATGACAACACCCATCATAGGCTCTACGGCATCGAAGGATAAACCAACCAGCACACCAGCGGCAGATCCTAATGCAGAAGCGAGCATCACTGTTACAGAAATAACTAGTGTCGGGTTGATACCCAATAAGGATGCCGTTTCTGTGCTCAAGGATACGGCACGGATAGCTTTACCAATTTTAGTCTTTTTAATGAGTACATTTAAAATCAACATTAACACAATGGATACGCCAAGGCCAATGATTTGAACCATGGAGATTTTGAACATACCAAAATCAATAAGTCCTCCAATAAAATCTGGTGGGAAAGAACGTGTTTGTGGGCCCCACACAAGTAATGCTATACTTTCAATAAAAATAGATACGCCAATTGTGGAAATCAATGGCGCCAAATGGGATACATTTTTCTTACGAAGTGGACGAAGTGCCACAAACTCTAACAAATATCCAAGAATTGCCCCTACCAGCATAGCCACAAGGATGGCTACAAAGATATTAGCTTCAAAGACTGTCACCATAAATAAACCCACGAAGGCACCTATCATAAAGATGCCTCCGTGAGCCATGTTGATGATGTTCAACACACCAAAAACCAGTGTCAATCCGATCGCTAATACTGCATAGAGACTGCCTAAAGTAAGGCCATTCACTAATTGCTGTAAAAACATCGTGTAACTCCTATTTTTGTAATGCGTCGAACTGACCGTTTTTAATTTGTAAAACTTGAACTTCCATAGATGGGTCACGTTTTTCGTTAAATTGGAATTTACCAGTTACCCCTACGAAGTCTGTAATACCTTTTAAGGCATTACGGAATTTTTCGCGATCTGTTGTAGAACCTGCGGCTTTCAATGCTGCTTCGTACAAGAACACAGCATCATATGCTTGTGCAGCGAATTGGTCTGGTTCATGACCATATTTTTCTACATAAGCTTTGCGGAAGTCGCGAACTTTTTGGTCATCTTTGTTAGGGAACCAAGGTGTACCTACGATCGCACCATCAGCAGCGGCACCTGCATTTTTAATGAACGCTGGGCTGTTGAAACCATTGGAACCTACCACTGGTTGGTTCATGCCAAGTTCACGCATTTTTTTCATAATCAATGCACCTTCTTGGTACAAGGATGCAACGATGATGATATCAGGTTTTGCTTGTTGAATTTTAGTCAACTGTGCAGAGAAATCTGTATCTTTATCAGCAAATGTTTCTGTCGCTACAATTTGAACCCCTTCAGATTCCAATGCTTTTTTCGCTGTATTGTTTACAGAAACCATTTGGTCATTGTTGTTGGAATACATAATCGCTGCTGTTTTGAAACCTAATACTTTATGAGATTGACGAATCGCTGCGTCTACTGCCAAAGATTCTGGTACAGCATTACGGAAAATATAATCTCCGATATCAGTGATGCCTTCTGCAGTTGTAGAAGTACCCAATGCTACGACTTTATTTTTGTTAGCAATCGGTCCTGCCGCCATCATTTCACCAGATAACATAGGTCCGATGACAGCTACGACTTTATCTTTAGCAATCACTTTGTTCATCGCATTGATGGCTTCGTTTTTGTCACCTTTTGTATCTTCCACTAACAAATTAATTTTTATATTGTTAGCATCTGCGTTAATTTGTGCTACCGCTAACTCTGCACCATTCTTAATAGATTCGCCATAGGCAGCTGCCGCGCCAGACGTAGTTGTCAGTAAAGCTACTTTTGCTTCATTTGCATTGTTTGTTGATGAACTATTGCCACCGCAACCAGCGATTGCCGCGGCTAAAATAGCTGTAGCACCCAATGCTAGTGCACGTTTGAACATGGATTTTTTCATGTTACACCCTTCCTTCTTAAAATTCCTCTTTTGGATTTTCTAACTGTGAAAGTCATCTTTACCTTTTTCACTTTATCAGCTTAAAGAACAAGTGATAACTCTATAGAAAATCTATGCTTTCCTATTATGAATGTAACATGAGTAGTTTGTCAAATATAAATATAAGAATTTAGTTATGAGTTTATTTAGTAAACCCATAGCGTATATTTTTCTCATTTTTGTATTTATCTAGTAGACAAATATCTTTTTTGAATAGTAACTATAGGAATTGATAGGTTCTGATAGCAATTATATCCTTTTAGAAATATGATCCAATCTACTACTTAGGCATATTAAAACTGGCGACGAAAGTTAGCACCCTCATCGCCAGTTTCACACAGTTGAACTTTTATTTACTTTGTATCAATAAAATTTCACCACTATTAATTCACAGTATATAAATAATCGTATTGTTCCTGTGTTAACGTATCTAAGTCATAGCCCATGGATTGTAATTTCAGTTTCGCAATTTCTGCGTCTACTTCATATGGTAATACATGTACATCATCTGACATGTCTGCCCCATGATGTAAGATGTACTCCGCTGCTAATGCCTGCATAGCAAAGGACAAGTCCATAATTTCTGCTGGATGTCCATCCCCTGCTGCTAAGTTCACAAGTCGACCTTCTGCTAGCACATACAATTGACGACCATCTTGCATATGGTAAGCCTCGATATTTTGACGCACTCGTTCATGAGATACAGCCATTGCTTCTAAGTCTTTTACATTTACTTCACAATCGAAATGGCCTGCATTACAAAGTACAGCGCGATCTTTCATCACAGCATAGTGCTCTTCTGTAATAACGTCTTTACAGCCTGTGACCGTACAGAAAATATCGCCAATTTTAGCAGCTTCCACCATTGGTAATACTTTGAAACCATCAAATACAGCCTCGATTGCTTTAATTGGATCTACTTCTGTTACATACACGTGAGCACCTAGGCCTTTGGCACGAAGTGCCACGCCTTTACCGCACCAACCGTAACCAGCAACCACCACGTTTTTGCCTGTTACTGTTAAGTTTGTGGTACGCATGATACCGTCCCACACAGATTGTCCTGTACCATAGCGATTGTCGAATAAGTATTTACAGTTAGAATCGTTCACAGCGATCATTGGGAATGTCAACTGTTCCGCTTCAGCCAAGGCTTTCAAACGGTGTACACCTGTTGTGGTTTCTTCACTACCGCCCAACAAACGTTCTTTTGCATCAGTTCGTGTTGTATGTAACAAACTTACTAAATCTCCACCGTCATCGATGATGATATGAGGTTTATGGTCTAATGCTTTGTTCAGGAACATCGTATACTCTTCGTCTGTACAGTTGTACCAAGCATAGACAGTCAAGCCCATATCTACCAGTCCTGCTGCCACATCATCTTGCGTAGACAATGGGTTGGAACCTGTAACGATCACATCCGCACCACCACGTTTTAACACCGTAGATAAGTACGCAGTTTTAGCTTCTAAGTGAACGGATACAACGATGGTTTGACCTTTGAAAGTTTGCTCTTTTTCAAAACGGTCCCCTAATGTGTTCAAAGTAGGCATGAAATTAGCTACCCAGTCGATTTTTTTACGACCTTCAGAGGCTAATGAAATATCTCGAATTAAAGATTGCATTGGCGTTCTCCTTTTAGATTCTTCACCATAGATTATAATTGAAAGCCACCATACTCAGCCATACGGTGATGAGCAGGATAATCAGCATTCACATCGATGCCTTTGATGACTTCTTTCACAAGCAATTGTAATTGCTCTGCCATTTGTTGCATCATGTCTACCACTTCACCATGGGTCAAAGCAGATTCAGAAATACCAGCAGCATAGTTTGTGACCATGGAAATTGTCATATATGCCATTTCCGCTTCATTGGCTAAGGTCACTTCCGGTACATTTGTCATACCCACCGTTTGACCTCCTAACATAGCATACATGCGGATTTCAGCAGGAGATTCAAAGCGAGGGCCCTCTGTACATACGTACGTGCCACCATTGTGGACCGTTAAGCCTAAGGATTTAGCTGCGCTTTCTACAATACCTCGCAACTCAGGGCTATATGGTTCTGTCACATCCACATGCGCCACCGGACGATCGCCACCTTCGTAGAAGGTATTCACACGGTTTTTCGTAAAGTCTAGGAATTGGTCCGTCAACACAAAATGACCAGGTCCAAAGTTTTGATCCAAAGAACCTACTGCTGTGGTAGATACAATGTATTTCACGCCTAATTTTTTAAGTCCCCAAATATTAGCACGATAGTTAATCTTATGCGGTGGAATAGAATGATCACGGCCATGACGAGCTAAGAAATATACCGTCTTGCCTTCATACGTACCACACACATAGTGAATCTCACCATAGGGTGTCATAAGCGAAGATTCCGTCATAGTTTCAAACATATTTGGGTCGTACACACCAGTACCACCAATAATAGCAATGGATGACATATAGTTCCTCCTTGAGAAAGATAGAATTCATATTACATAACTAGTATATCATATAGGACCTTTAATCTAGGTATAGTCGATTATATGTAAAAGCTTTTATAGACTATAAAAAACACATATAAAAAACTATTTCATCATACCAAAATAATGTATAATTTTGTCATTTATCAACGTATACACCAGTTTTAATTGTTGTTTGGGAATATTCATATATTTTTCCATCATAGAACGCATATTGGCTAAGATTTCTTGGCAATCTTTACCGTCACTAGCTTCACGTATATCCTCTTGTGTAATAGTAGCAATTTCATGGGCTACTATATTTCTAACATTCTTTAAAATAGGCGTAAATATTTTTAGACTATTCACTAAATCAGAGCGAGTATCGGAATGGAACTGTATCATATTAAGCATATGAAAAAAGGATAATTCAAAATCCTTAGTATCATAATTTAATTGATTCATAGAACGCTCCCAGGACTTATACAGTTCTGGATATTCTTTAGATAGTTTGAGACGATCTACCATCCCTCGACGGCCTCTAACCTCAATGTTTCTAAAATTAACTCTATAGGTATCTTTAAGAATACATTTCATAAATTGAAATAAGTAGGGCGTCAATTTCACTATGAAATCTTGATACATCCCTTTTTCGATACGAATTTGTGCAATATATAAATATTCGATTAAGTTTCTAATATCTATTTTGGAAGAAGGCATAGAATGCGTAAGAGTTTGTTTCAATTCTTTAGGTATATAGGTCAAAGATGTATCATATTCGAAAGCACTTCGATACATACTATGTTGTAGTAGCTTACCTATTACATCGAGATATTCCTTATCCTCTTCCTCAGCTAGCATCTTATATTCTTTAAGTGCCTGAAGAGCTTGTTTATATTCATATACTTTTACTAACGAAATGCATCTTTCTTTTAAAAATCGTCGCTTTACTATCTGTAGCAAAGGTTCATGACAGCGATTCTTTGTCCCTCGTTCATTGTCAAAGTTACATTCTATCACATAATCAATTTCTTCATTACCTTGCAATGCATGTTCTGTCCTATTTGAACGCTCAGTAGGTGTATCGACCTGAACCCCAGTTACATCTGTATTTTCAATCGCAAGATATGTCATCAACTGACACATTTGTGGTGTTCCAGATGTTAGATTAATTAAAAATTCCGCTTCTGAAAACTCATCTTTTAATCTATAAAATTCATCAACTAAACTATACAATGCATCAATCTTATGGACTTCTTGAAGCTCTGTTTTTATTAACCTTACTACACACTGTGGATTTACATAAGAAATTGCTTTTGTGTATTGTTGATTACGTTCTTCCTCTACTACCATTTCTTTCGAAAGAAATAAGACAGCCATATCTGGCTTATAATGACGAATTATATGGAGCATACCTCCATCGTAGCATCCCCGTATAGGGTCTGTTGTTCCTATAGCAGAATATAATATTTTCATACCTAACTCTTAATCTCTTCTAAATTTACTTTCATAGCACCCATGCCGATGGCTACCTTGATACCACAACCACAAAGCGTTCCATAATAACATAGCATAGCTGCTAAATTAGACAAAATCATATTTTGTTTACATAGTAATGTATAATCACCTAGGAATCCTGGAATTTTAGTTCTTTCTAGATAAAATCGTTGCAATCGCATCCGATAATCTGCCACATATAGGTTAGTACAGGTAGACTGAAATAACTCTTCATCATCGTATACATCTGATGTACTGAAGCTATTCCACTTTTTCAAGAAACTTCTCATCATTTTTTCAATATCTGGGAAAATAGCATATTCTTGATTCACCTTAAATGAAGTAGGCGTAACAAAATGAATTTCTATCTTCTTATATTGCTTTGCCTCTCCTAGATAAGATCTTGCTATATCTCCATAGGTTGTTTCTAATACAACTCTACGTTCATCAATAATTAAGTTACCACTCTTTTGTTCTAATTTCACTATAGGAGCAATAGTATATAAGCAATCAACAATCTCATGTACACTATCCATTGTCAATGCTGTAATACGCCATACACTTGTATTACGCTCTTTATCATAATACACATATTGATGGTAAGGAGGTGTTGCTGTTGTATGTAAAAATGTAGCATACTCTGTAGATATACAAGACATAATTATACCATGTAATACGCTACCTAATGACTGTACAATTTTTTGTCCATTATCTAGATGAATATCAAACTCTATAGTTTTAATTTCAATCGTTTTCAAAATGTAACTTTACGCCTCCAAATATATAATCTTTTCCTCTATACTTAGTGAGTTTTAATGTTCGTGGGGAAATACTACGATCTTTCCAGTGATTATGCTTTTTAAAGGCTCTCTGTAAGTTCAATACTGATTTGATTACATCAACTTCATCTCTTTGATCATCAAATAAAGGTAACAGTAATGTTTTATGTAAAAAACCAATACTGCTTCCTAATAGGCATGTAGTATTTTCCAAATCAGCTAAACAAGTTCTCTCCACATCTCCTGTAAATACTTGTTTCCAACGACTTACTATTCTTTGAGTATGTCTTTCTATTATCTGTATCAACTCAGACATAGATTGAACACCTACTTTTTGAAGTTCTCTAATATCAGCACTTAATGTTCCTTTTAGTTTTGTATTCGGAACAATACATTCTCTATATAATGGCAAACTTTTTCGTTCATACTTACCTACTACAGAATCATATCTTGGCAATATAAACGTATTCAATTTAGATACTGGCATGACATCAGATACAGAGATTCCATGAAATAGTTTTTTTGTTGAATCTTTTTCAATAGTCCCTGTATTGTCTGCAATATAGGAACTAATTAACTTATCTAAAGCATTTCCATAGTCTCTAATACATTTTTGTAATTCCCGAGTATCATTCATCGTATGTAAAAATCTACGACTCCACTCATTTCTAAAGGACTGTTTTTGTTCAATAATATAAGCTATTACAGAAGCAATTATAACACCTTTTAAAGAGCTACCTGGAATATACGGAGATCCATCTGATAAACTCATACATAACTTAATATCATTTAAAGTGCGTTTAGAAATAGCACTCTTTACACATCGTACATGGCGCGTTGAAATACTTTTCAATATACTTTCATCAAGTATTCCAATATTACGTTCCATCCATTCAAAAATAGTATCCTTAGTGTTTCCTGTAGCATACTTTTTTATAAAGAGTTCATATTCAGATAATTTATTAATGGAATACAAATATTGAAACCACTTTTTCTGATTTAAAATGTATACATCATGATTTGCTGTATCTAATATATAATCAAGGACTTTTAATCCTTGTCCACTACCAATAGAAACTGGAGTTATTACTTCCAATGTAAAAGGCAGTGTTGTTCGTATAGATTCTTTACTCATCGATGTTCACCCCTAACCAAAATCCTGTCATATTTTTATAAATTGGATGTGGGCTTTTTTCATGATTTAATTCAATAATTTGTCCCCATAATGCCTTTAGCATACAACTACCTTCTTGTAATGCATAAAATGAGTTCCTTTTATATGGTTCAACTATAGATTCACTATACACAAATCCACTTCGTCTCATTAACTTATAGGTACCATTACCTATTTCTCCAATTTCATCAGTTACTGGTGTGACTGCACTAATCGACATAAATATAGGACCATTTTGATGTAATAATTGATAGAGTGCTGCATCATCATCTCCACACAATGGAAATTCATCTAATTCAAATTCATCTTCTACTATGAATTGCCCATATCCAGAACCGCGTTTACCTCCAATACCTGTATATCCTAAACTTTCAAAGATTGACTTAATTCTATCTATATCATCTTCATTCTCGACACCCACAATACAATATAAACCTGCTTCAGGTGCAAACTTAAAGGAGCCTACTACATAAGGTCTACTTTTTTCAGTTCGCAAGGATACCCTTTGAGTTGTTAAGAATTGCCCAAAGAAAGGGGCTTCCTTAATAGAGCCAACAGAATATACACCTTCTTTATTGTATAAATGAGAGGAGCGCACATAAGCTATTTTTTTTAGCTTCTTTTGTTCTTTTACAGCCTCTTGTAAGACTG
>NZ_AFUJ01000010.1:0-1901 GCF_000221605.1 Veillonella sp. oral taxon 780 str. F0422
TGTGTATCATGACAAAGTCACCTTTCGGGCCTATATGGGAGACCCTATAACATCTATGGTAGGGAAACACATTTATCAAACTATATATTTGATGTATACTGTTTCTATTTTGGGTGTTGCGTTAACAATGGTCAGTACGTATGTAATTAATCAATAGTAGAGGTGGCAAATGAAAGGATTTTTTGTAGGACTTCAATTTTTAACACGTTTAAAAATTGTAAACCAAACAGAGTGGAAAGTAGAAGACTTTGGCGCATCCGTTACATATTTTCCTTTAGTAGGACTTGTTATTGGTGTCTTTATGTGGGCATTTTATGCCTTAGCAAATTCGTATATTCCGATATCCTTACTGATGCTTATGTTAGTTATCTTTGAATTTCTATTTACTGGTGGACTTCATGCAGATGGATTTATGGATACCTGTGACGGCTTATTTTCAGGGCGCGATCGAGAACGTAAATTAGAGATTATGAAAGATAGCCGAGTAGGGAGTAATGGAGTAGTAGGCTTTGTATTCTTAACCCTCTTAAAATGGCAACTACTAGTTAATTTACCAATCTATGTAGTCCCTATAGTCTTAGTTAGTATGCCCCTGTTAAGTCGATATACTATGGTGATTAGTATTCAAAAGTTTCCTTATGCAAGACCAGAAGGAATCGGTAAATTTTTTGCAGACAATGCTCCTAAGTATGCTTTGCCAGTAGCGACCCTATTAGCATTATTACCATTGTTCTTCTATGAATGGTTTTATGCGTATCTATATGTCATTGCCCTCTTAGTTAACCTTATCATTAACTCCTATGTGACAAAACATTTAGGAGGGACTACAGGGGACACGTATGGATTTGTATGTGAATTATCAGAAATTTTTATCATTTTAGGCGCAATTATTGTAAGTGTTATATAAATGAAAGGAGGAAGTAGAGTTGGCATTTTATGTAAGAACGCCAGGCACTTGTGGAGAGTTTATTCAAGGCTCCATAAAAGGACAACGATTTCTAGTAACCTGTCCTATTAATCGCTATTCTTATGCCATTGGTGATGTACAATATCCACTTCCTCTTTCATCGATTTCTTTACAGTCAAAGGCCTATCAAGCTTACATCACGGTATTGGATACATTGGGAATCGATCGATCTACGGCGAAGCCTGTATATTTACATTCCGATATTTTACAAGGAAAAGGATTGGCTTCTAGTAGTGCAGATATTAGTGTAGTAGCAATGGCTACAGCAAAAAGTCATGGCTACGATCTTTCTATGGAGCAATTAGCCTCTATTTGCTTATCAATCGAACCTACAGATGCTCCCTTTTACCCTGGTATAGTTCAGTTCGATTATCTAAATGGTACATGTTGTGAATTATTAGGCACATGTCCACCGATTCGTATCGTCATGTTTGATGAAGGCGGTACGATTGATACGGTACAATTTAATCATCAGCAAAATTTAGATGTTTTAATTGATGAAAAAGAAGAGTTGATGGTAGAAGCTTTAGCAAAATTTAAAGAAGGTATACATAAGCATAATGTGAAACTTATTGGTGAGGCCTCTACCATTAGTTCTTTCGGCAATCAACGTATTTTGCATAAGGCAAACTTATATGCGTTACATCAAATTGGGGTAGAGTGTAATGCGATAGGAACGATTATTGCCCATAGTGGAACTGTACTGGGTTTGCTATTTCCCCCAGACTCACCAAGTATTGTACACTGCTTGCAACAAGTAAAGCAGGAATTGCCAAATCTTACCTTCATGGATATAGTGGAAACAACGAATGAAGGAATTACTTTCATGGAACGATAAAGGAGGTTATGATGGTGAAAACAACGAATGTGCATGGTGGTAATGTGCATAAAGCGAGTCGACTATTAGATACTTCCTTAGATCAGATTTTAGATT
>NZ_AFUJ01000009.1:0-738 GCF_000221605.1 Veillonella sp. oral taxon 780 str. F0422
ACAGTCGACTTTGGTGATGCGAAAGTAATTGCTAAGAACTTAGATGCAAGTATTGCTTATAAAGCAGGTAATGGAGATACTAAGAAAACAGTTAAATTGCAAGATGGATTTAACTTCACAGCTGCTACAGATACAGCAGCAGATACAGATGTACCAAAATCTGGATTAGCAATCACAACAGGTACTAATGGTGTAGTTACATTTGGCTTAGACAAAGCGACTCGTAGCACTATTGATAACGCAGCAGATAAAGACTTAAGCAATTTATCTGATACAGGAAAAACTACAGTTAAAGAATTAGCAAAAGGTGCAGCACAAGATGCTGTGAAAGTAGCAGATGGTATTAATACGACTGTTGAAAAAGATACAGCAACTGTAGGCGTAACTACATATAAAGTAAATGCTAACGATACAACAGTAGCAGTTACAGGAGATGGACTTGCGATTAAAGGTGGAGATTTAGGTACAGATAAAGTACGTAAATATTCCTTAGACTTATCTGATACAGTAAAAGCAAAATTAAATGCTATTAATAATGTAGGTGATACAGCATCTAATGGTCGTGATGGTGTAAATGGCGCATCTGGTGCGAAAGGCTTAACTGGCAAAGATGGCTTAAACGATAAAACATTAACAGATAAAGTGAATGCATTACGTAACGGCGAAGCTGGATCTGTAGTATATACAGATGAAAATGGTGCACGTTTAGTAAAAGCTAAAGATGGAGAATACTATAAA
>NZ_AFUJ01000008.1:0-1265 GCF_000221605.1 Veillonella sp. oral taxon 780 str. F0422
AGGTGGAAAAGTATTATTTGACGTACATTGTGGGGAGTTTTGGAACTCCATGAGTGATGAAGAACGTAATTACCGCCCACGTATGTATTTCAGTGGTAATAATGTTGACCCTGTACGTACCCAAGAATTAATCAAGCAATTACAAAGAGAATGGAAAGAGCAACAATTTTTAGAAGACCATGCTCATGTACCTAATGAGTATAAAGTGCTATTGGTGCTAATTTCTAAATCTGGTTCTACTATTGAACCAATGACAAACTTCATGATTGTGAAAGAAGCCCTAGAAGTAGCAATGATTAATTATGAAGTACTAGTTGTAACAGATCCTAGAGATGATGAAAAAGAAACGTTATTGCATAAATTAGCCGTTGCAGAAGGTTGGGGAGACTCCATCTTCACTGTACCTGATGGCATTGGTGGTCGTTTCTCTGTGTTCTCAGAAGTAGGATTAGTAATCGGTGCTTTATTAGGATTTGACATTCATGATTATTTAGAGGGGGCTAAAGCAGCAGATATAGCAGCTCAAGAACAAGATGTCTGGAAGAATCCAGCCTTGTTAAGTGCTGTGTTAAAATATATTGGCTCTGAACAATATGGTCGTCATATTGAAGTGTTTATGCCTTATGCAGATCGTTTGAAATCTTTATCTGAATGGTATGTACAATTATTAGCGGAATCCTTAGGTAAAGAGAAAGATGATAAATCTGGACACTATGGTCGTACTCCAATTGTAGCGGTAGGTACTACAGACATGCATGCCCAAACACAGGAACATCAAGAAGGACGCTACGATAAAGTAGTTTCTTTTGTAGATGTTGAAAATTGGCATGTGAATCTAACAGTGCCACATATGTATGATCAATACAGTAAACTTGAAGCCTTAGCAGGTCTTGACTTAGGATTTATCAATCGTGCTGCCTTGGCATCCAATGCAGAGTCCTTAGCAAGCGATGGACGATTTAATGGAACCTACCAAGTTCCAACGATGAATGCCTTCCATTTGGGAGAATTGATGTTTACTATGTGCTGGGCCATCTACTTTGAAGGACAATTGGCAGGGGTGGATGCTTTCAATCAACCAGGTGTAGAAGTATATAAAAAATTGTTAGGACCTAAACTTTTAAAAGCATAGGAGAAGTAAGAATGAATATTTTAGTGACAGGTGGCGCTGGGTATATTGGTAGCCATACAGTACGTGCCTTATTAGGAGCAGGTCATCAAGTGGTGATTGTAGATAATTTATCTCGAGGCCATAAGGAGTCGAT
>NZ_AFUJ01000007.1:0-303 GCF_000221605.1 Veillonella sp. oral taxon 780 str. F0422
AAATTAATGGCAACAATTTACCTATAGTTACGATATTATTGATAATTTTTGAAATCTTAACACCCATGATATTCATGATACCAAGTACCACGATAATCAATGTGGCAATCACATTTTTACCCATTTCTGTACTTGCTGGTTCCCATACCGCACCAAGAGCAGTAGCAAAACCTACTGCCATAGCAGACCAAGCAATTGTTGCAATTGCCCATTTCATAAAACCAACTTCAAAACCTACGAAGTTACCAAATGCTTCCTTTGCATAGACATATGGACCGCCGTTCTTATTGAACATACCGCCCA
>NZ_AFUJ01000006.1:0-2749 GCF_000221605.1 Veillonella sp. oral taxon 780 str. F0422
TGTATCCCATGTAGAATTTGTCTATGGAAAAGCAGAATTAGCCATACGGATGAAAGCCGTCCGTGCCATCATTAGTCAAGGTCGAGAAGTGAACTTACTACAAGCGCGTCATCCTATGCTAGCTCCAAATGTGGTAGTTCCTACTACCATCACTTTAGGGACGAAGTATCGTATTTTGTTGATTACGGGTTCTAATACAGGTGGTAAAACAGTGTCTCTAAAAACATTGGGATTGTTGGCGTTAATGAACCAAAGTGGATTATGTATTCCAGCTGATAGCGGATCTACTTTACCAATCTTTCACCATATCTATGCAGATATTGGAGATGAACAAAGCATTGAAGCCAGCTTGAGTACATTCTCTGCCCATATGTCGCAGGTAATTCGGATACTGAAAAAGGTAGGACCAAATGATTTAGTATTACTAGATGAATTAGGTTCTGGTACGGATCCAGAAGAAGGAAGTGCCTTAGGGATTGCAATCATTGAATACTTCCGTAAAAAAGGAGCGCTCATGATGGTGAGCACGCATTATAATGAGTTGAAAACCTATGCGTATCAAACGGAAGGTGTCGAAAATGGTCATGTGGAGTTTGATGAAAGAACCTTACGCCCAACGTACCGTTTACATATTGGTGTAGCAGGTAGTTCACATGCACTTAGCATTGCAGCACGCTTAGGATTACCGCAAGATGTGGTAGACTTAGCTCGCAAACAATGGGAACTGAATGGACGTAGTGCTATGGAAGATATGCTTCGTGATTTAAATCAAGAGCTTAGAAAAACGCAAGAACGGGAACGAGCTTTGAAAAAAGAACAAGAAGAAGTGCGCCGTATGCGTACCCAAGTGATGCGTGATAAAAAAGCATTACAAGATAAGAAAAAGGTCATCTTAGAAAAAGCTCGAGAAGAAGCGCAAAATATGAAACGATCTGTTCGTATTGAGAGTGAACAAATCATTAAAGAGTTAAAAGGTTCTTTTAATGAAACGGACAAGCAAAAACGTCAGGATGCTATATCTAAAGCTAGAAAAGGTGTATCCAATGTAGCTGTTCCAACAGGGACTATTGAAAAACGAGATCCTTTAGATGTGACTAAGGTAAAAGTGGGCGATGTTGTGTTCCTAGATAACTTACAATCCTTAGGCACTATATTGGCTATTCAAGGAAAACGGATTCAAGTGGATATGAATGGACTGACAGTGACTGTGAAAGAAAAGGATTTATTAGCAGCCACTCGTGAGGAAGCCAGTGCCTTATTGCGTAAAGAAAATCCTGTACCTATGTCCAATCGTCAGCGGAAACGATCTGGTATGGCGGTCATTCGTCAACAACAAGCCTCTACTGAGTTAAATATTATTGGTAGAACTGTGGATGAAGCTATTGTAGAAGTAGGAAGATTCATTGACCAAGCTATACTAGCTGGATTAAATTCGGTGCGTATTGTTCATGGTAAAGGAACGGGGGCTTTACGGTCTGGAGTTCATGATTATTTAAGGACCTTACCAGGTATTAAAAGTTATGACTTAGCTAGTTTAGATGAAGGTGGTGCAGGAGCGACGACTGTAATCCTATAAATGAATCCTTTATGGAATTCTAATTTGTGCAAAAATCTGCAATAGAGTATAATTAAGGGAGTTCTATAGGAAATAATGAGCTTTAGAGAGGTGACATATGAATCCTAGTTCATCAAGACCCATTCCTCCTAGGAGACGGGTAGTGCAGAAGAAACCGATAAAGAAAAAATCATCTTGGAAACGTTCTTTTTGGATTTTCTTTATCTTATTTATATTGATTGTAGCAGGTGCAGGTTGTGGATTTTTAGGTGCCACTATGTCTTCTTTACCGGACGTGGCTAATGTAAAACCAGCAGCATCTTCACAAATATATGATGCGAATGGTGATTTAATTACTACAGTCCATTCAGAAGAAAATCGATTACCTGTGAAGTTGTCAGAAGTTCCAAAAAACCTTCAGAATGCTTTTATTGCTACAGAAGATAATCGTTTCTATAGCCATCATGGTATCGATCCTATTGGTATCTTACGCGCTGTATGGGTAAATATTATTCATGACGGTGTTGCAGAAGGTGGATCTACGATTACGCAACAGTTAGCACGAAATGCTTTCTTAACACAGGATCGTACCTTTAAACGTAAGATTATGGAAGCTTTATTGGCGTTGCGTATTGAACAACACTATACAAAACAAGAAATTTTAGAAATGTACATGAACCAAATTTATTTTGGTCAAGGTGCATATGGTGTACAAACAGCGTCTCATGTATACTTTGATAAAGATGTGCAGGACCTGTCATTAGCGCAGATGGCAATTTTAGCGGGCTTACCGCAAAGTCCAAATTATTATTCTCCATTTAATAATCTAAAAGCAGCTAAAGCGCGTCAGGCTGTTGTATTGGGACAGATGGTGAAATATGATTATCTATCAGCTGATCAAGCAGAAGAAGCCAAAAATGCGGACTTACACTTGCTAGATAAACCAAAATCTTCTAATGGATATGGCAGAATGAGTTACTTTGTAGATTATGTTATTAATGAAGTATCGGAACGATATGGTGATAATGCAATTTATAAAGAAGGTATGAAAATTTATACTACCATTGATATGAAGGCACAAAGGGCTGCTGAACAGGCTATGGAAAACTTACCAAATTATTATACGGATGAAAATGGCTTACAGCAGCCACAAGGGGCATTGATTTCTATTAATCCTCATAATGGTCATATCGT